>JAYEMC010000482.1:0-7860 GCA_034717935.1 Pseudomonadota bacterium
AGGAAGCACTCAATTAGAAGAGAAACTACTTGATAACCAACAAGAGAATAATCCAACTATCACCATTCCGTTAACTATTAGCTAGAAACGAAATAAGATCACGATTTTACCCATAAAAAGCACCTTCAGCCTCAGCTGGAAGTGCTTTTTTTATTCAGTTGACTCTGCAACCTAAAATATCACCCTCCTTAACTTAATCCTATCCAACCGGATAAAAGCAACAACAGTAAAAACAACAGCAGAACCAACGATCAAAACCGCAGTACAGTTATCAACTTTACCGGTACAGCACATCAACTTTTAGCGTCAACCTAAAACTTGATAAATTTAATAGGTTAACATATGAACACTACAATTGAAATCGTATACCAACCGGAGCAGTCAACCGGTAACCAACGGCCACTTTTCCTGGCTCCGGTTTCAGCCGGGCTTCCATCACCAGCGGATGATTATATTGAACACCAGCTCGACTTAAACAAACACCTCATCCAACACCCGGCAGCGACTTTTTTCGTCAAAGTCAAGGGTGATTCAATGATTGAGGCCGGCATCCACTCCGGCGACATCTTAATTGTCGACCGCGCCCTTGAAGCGACCGATAAAAAGGTTGTCATTGCCATCATTGATGGTGAATTGACTGTAAAAAGAATCAGGATAGCTGAAGGAAAGATCTTTCTACTCCCGGAAAACCGAGATTACAACCCGACAGAAATCACCAGTGCAATGAGTTTTGAAATTTGGGGTGTGGTCACCAATGTCATTCACACACTTTAAAGATTTATTTTTATTTAAAAACCTAAAGCGGGCTAAAATCCGCAAGCAAGAGGCCTTGTCAGAATATTTTTTTGCTCACCCCTCATCAAGTCCTGTATCTCTTCATAAACATCAAAAAAACAGGCCATTAGTTCCGGGTCAAAATGACTACCGGCACAGTTGCGAATTTCTGCAAATGCAGCCTTCTCCGACCAAGCCTCCTTATAAGGACGTTTCATAGTCAAAGCGTCAAAAACATCAATAATAGCAACAATCCTGGCACTTTGCGGGATATCGAGACCAGCCAGTCCCTCCGGGTATCCGGAACCATCCCATTTTTCGTGATGATGCAAGGCAATATCCGCCGCCAATTTAAAAAGCGGAGTGTCATGTTTGGACAAGATGCGATGCCCCAAAACCGGATGAGTCTTCATAATCTTCCACTCTTCAGCGTCTAATCTAGCCGGCTTTTCCAACACTGCATTCGGAATTCCGATTTTACCAGCATCATGCATTGAGGCCGCCACCTCCAGAACCTCCGACTGTTCCACACTCCAACCAACTCCACGAGCCAAGGCTCCGACATAGGCCGCCATCCGCCAGGAATGACCTCTGGTACCAGCGCCATTGTAAAACCATATTTCTTCCAAACTGTTTTCACCAATGGAATAAGTTTTGAGCTCTGGCACATAGCTACCAACGTCATTCACCCAATTCTTGGGTTCGACCATCGTCATGATGTTCAGTCCAGCTGGCGGCGAATGAAGGCCGGGATTTCATAATCATCTACCCCACCTTCAAATTCACCTTCAGACGAGCCCACCACCTTTTTCATCATCTGGGGTAGCTCTTGAATATCATCAAGCGGGACTGAACAATTTGCAGACCGGTCGATATCGACAACATCATAATTTGGTTCCGTAATTTTTAACTCTTCCTGACGAGCCTGAAAAGCCGGACGGTCAAGATTGTCACGGCGGGTACCAACCGGATATTTACCGGCCAATCCCAGTCCCGGCCCCTTGACACTGGAAATAGTTTTCTGCACCGAATCAAAACCCGTGGCAATAACCGTCACGCGAAGATTTTCTCCCAAAGTGTCATCGATCACAACCCCCCAGATAACCTCCGCATCATCATGTGCCTCCTCTTGAATCAGATCAGCGGCCTCACTAAGTTCATGCAGAGTTACCTCGGTCGCTGCGGCAAAATTGATGATTACTCCTTGGGCTCCCTGAATACTCAGATCTTCTAAAAGGGGAGAGGCTATCGCCTTCTGGGCCGCCTCAATAGCTCGATTTTCACCGCTCGCCATGCCGGTTCCCATCAGAGCCATGCCGGTGTTGCCCATCACTGTCTTAACATCCTGAAAATCAAGGTTGATCTGACCATGCACGTTGATCAGGTCAGAGATACTCCGCACCGCCTGAAGCAGGACGTCATCAGCTTTTTTAAAAGCATCAACAACGGTAGTATCTTTGCAGACCATATTGAGCAAGCGCTGATTGGGAATCGTAATCAAGGCATCAACATTTTCACGCAATTTATCGAGGCCTGCCTCAGCCACCCGCATCTTCTTCTTACCTTCAAAACTGAAGGGCTTAGTCGCCACTCCAATCACCAAGGCCCCGGACTCACGCGCCAACTGAGCCACCACTGGAGCTCCGCCGGTTCCTGTACCACCGCCCATACCGGCCGTAACAAAAACCATATCCGCACCAGAAAGAAGTTCGGAAATTTGTTCAGCATCTTCTAAGGCTGCACTGCGTCCAACATCGGGATTAGCGCCCGCTCCCAAACCTTTGGTCACACGACTACCAAGCTGAATTCGTGACGGAGCTTGCGATGCATCAAGATCTTGTGCATCAGTATTAGCAACAATAAAATCGACCCCTTCCAGGCCCGTCATAATCATATTGTTCACTGCATTGCCGCCACCGCCACCAACTCCGATTACTTTGATTTCAGCCGCAAGATTTACACTCTCATCAAATTCAAATGTCATCGTTCCTTCCCCCTTGGTTGCCCTTTAAAGATGCCCTCACACCCTAAATTAGTACTTATAAATCCTAAAAAAAATCCTTGAGCCAGGCCACAACTCTACTGAAAAATCCGCCAACCTCAAAACGACCTGAATTGCCGATATGCCGAGGCAACAAACGATCCTCAGCAGCATATTGAAGCAGGCCGACAGCCGTCGCATACATGGGATTATTAACCGCTTCAAAACCACTCCCATGACCTTCGGGAAAACCGACACGAGCTTGTAATTCAAAAACCTTCTCAGCCAGTTGCGCAGTCCCTGACAACAACGCCGTACCACCGGTTATAACCACACCGGAAACCATCTGATCATAAACGCCGGACTTATGAAGTTCACGATTGGCAAGCTCGAAAATCTCTTCCAGTCGCGGCTCGATGATTTCACCCAAAATCTGGCGCGACAATTTCCGTGGCGGCCGCCCGCCGACACTCGGCACCTCAATCGTTTCATCTTGGTCTACCTGATGCGTTGAGGTGCAGCCATAGTTACGTTTAATCTTTTCTGCGGCCTCCATCGGCGTCCGTAAACCAATTGCAATATCATTGGTTACCTGATTCCCGCCAAGGGGAAGTGATGCCGTATAGCTGATAGTACCGTTAATAAACACTGCAATATCAGTGGTTCCACCACCAACATCGACGAGTACGACCCCCAATTCGCGCTCTTCTGCAGTCAAAACCGCCCGGCTGGATGCCAGTTGCTGTAAAACTACACCTTTAACGTCAAGCCCGGCCCGATTACAACAACGATAGACATTCTGCAAAGAGGCCGCTGCCGCCGTCACAATATGAACATCGACCTCAAGTCGCACCCCGGACATACCCACCGGATCAACGACTCCCTCCTGATCATCAAGAAAGAACTGTTGGGGAATCGTATCGATAACTTCACGATCCAACGGAATCGCCACAGCCCGGGCGGCATCAAGTACCTGCTCGACATCACGGGCACTGACTTCACGATCCTTAACCCCGATAATACCGTGACTATTTAGTCCTTGAAGATGGCTACCGGCAATGCCGGTCTGAACAACCTTGATTTTCTGGCCACACATCTTTTCCGCTTCTTCAACCGCCTGACGGATCGAATCTACCGTACTATCAAGGTTAATCACCACACCTTTACGCAACCCCTTTGATGGAGCGGTACCAAAACCCGCCACTTCCAGACCGGCTTCACCTAACAGACCGACCAAGACGCAAGTTTTTGTCGTTCCCAAATCGAGGCCGACAACCATTTGTTCACTTCTGGCCATGTTCCTCCACATTCACATCGCCGACAATCGTTTGCGATCTATGTCCGACCACAACCGAATCATTTCCGGCACAATCGAAATACTTTACAGCCATTGCCCTCTCTCCGAATACTTGCAAAACCTGACGCCAACGCCTTAGACGTTCATCAAAATCAGCCAAACCCAATTGCAACTCCCAGCCCTTATCGGCCGTAAAAACGGTCATCCCGTAAATCTCATCCGGCACAATCTGGGCAATTTTTTCGGGCCATTTGTGCCCAATTTTTTCCCAGACCAAAAGCAGTTTAATTGCTTTTTTCAGCAAGCGACTCCTGACTTCCGGTCGGTTTGCCCACTTAGACAATGAATCTCCGTTAATAAACGGAAAATCTAGCCTTTCATCTGCAGGAGCCGGAGCAATTACACTCCCCTTCCGATCGACCAGATAAAGCCTATCGAGATATAAAAGAGCCATTGGTCGTCGCTCTTTTACCACAACCTCCAAGCGATCCGGCCAGCGCCGGCGAATCTGAACCTTACCAACAAAGGGCAGCGACCGCACCCGATCCTGAGTCTCTTTAAAATTGAAGGAAAAAATCAACTGACGAGGAGCGAGATCCAGAGCCTCAACTATCTCCTTGCGACTGCTACGATGATTTCCTTCAATAATAATTTCTTTAATGAGAAAAAAGTCCTGCCCCTTAAGCCAGCCATCCGCACTTACCATAAGCGTTGGCCACCAGAGCCATAAAGCGCCCCCACCAAGCCCGCCAAGACAAACAAACGCCATAAACAATAAGAGTTTACGATTGATACTTCGCGTTTGCGGACGACGGGCACGGCGAAGATCTTTACGACTATTGCTTATCCGTTCACGCCGCTTACTTCTTTCAAGACGGCGCAAGATCAAGACCGGCACCTTGCATAATGCGATCTATTAGCCTGACAAAGTCTATCCCCGCAGCCTCTGCCGCCTGCGGCAGAAGGCTGGTCTCCGTCATTCCGGGCACGGTATTGACTTCAATAATGTAGGGATGGTTCTCCATATCCAGGCGAAAATCGACCCGCACCGCACCACCCCGCGTACAGCCCAAGGCCCTGGCACTTGAGCAAGCTAAATCCTGAACTTTACGGGCCATATCCGAAGCTATCGGAGCCGGCACCAGATATTCAGTATAACCTTTAGTATATTTTGCTTTATAATCGTAAACTCCACCCCGAGCCCGAATTTCTATCAACGGCAAAGCCTCATCACCTAAGACCGCCGCCGTCAGTTCCAGGCCCGGAATATAACTTTCAATCATCACTTGCCGACTATATACCCTAGCTGCAGTCAGCGCTTCGGGTAGCTGCTCTTCACCTATAACTATGGTCACACCTAAACTGGAACCTTCGGCTACCGGTTTTACCACCAAAGGGTAACCGCCCGGCGGCACCGCAGGCTCAACTTGACCAACTTCGGGAACTGTATAGTCGGGCGTCGGAATATTGTGCGAGAGCAGAACCCTTTTGGTCATCACTTTGTTCATGGCAATACTGCTGGCCATAACACCTGGGCCGGTATAGGGAATCATAAGATATTCCAGAACTCCCTGAATCGTACCATCCTCCCCATAAGAACCATGCAACGCATTAAAAACCGCTTGAACCTGTGATGTTTTCAGTTTCTCAACAACTTGGCGGTCGGCATCAATCAGGGTTACCAGGTAGCCCAACTCCTGCAAGGCCAAACCTACCGCTTTACCGCTCTTCAGTGATACTTCCCGCTCGGCTGAGAGCCCTCCATAGAGTACCCCAATCCTGGTTCCCGGCGTAAATTTCATCATCACCTCCCAAACAGCAATTTATCAGGAAAAGATCCTGATCTCCGATTCCAAATTTATTCCATAACGATCACGCACCAAGGTGCGCATCTTCTTCATCAACGCTAAAATATCTTCAGCTTGCGTACCTTTATTTGCAACAATAACGTTGGCGTGTTCTTTAGAGACATATGCACCGCCACAGCGCATCCCTTTACAGCCGGCCTCATCCAGAAGCCGGCCGGCAAAACCTCCGACCGGATTTTTAAAGACTGAACCGGCATGATCTCCACGCGGCAAACGCTGTTGCCGTAACTCCTTAATCTCTTTAATCGTTGTCGCAATCTCTATGGAACTTTTTCGCTCAAGTAGAAAATAGGCGGCCACAACTACCTGTTCTGCGGTCAAACCTCCATCTCGATACGTCGGATTCAAGCATGCCGCACTCCTCCAACTAAGACCCCCTTTTTCCATTATCTGCAGGGCCGCCAAAGAGTCGTATATCGTGCCCCCATAAGCCCCGGCATTCATGGCCAGAGCCCCGCCGACAGTTCCCGGAATAGATGCCAGTTTTTCAAATCCGCTACATCCTTCGTCTGCATTCAGCCGAACCAGACGGGAGAGACGAACCCCGCTTTCCGCCCTGAGCATCACCGACCAGGAATCTGATCCAATAATTTCAAACTCCGAAAAACCTCGGTCAAGGCTGATCACGACCCGATCCTGAACCCCTTCATCAGCCACTAAAACATTACATCCAGCTCCGAGAACCAGAAATTTAAGCTCGACCTCCACCAGCGTCCTTAAGGCGAGTTCAAGATCAGGCAAAGATTTTGGCTGCAAATAGAAAGCTGCGCTACCGCCAACCTTGAAAGCGGTTTTCATGGCCAAAGGCTCTTCCTCCAAAAGAAATCCAGCCAATTGCCGTCGCAACTCTTTTTTCTGTTCTTTGCTAATCAAAAGAACCCTACGGTATTATTTTCAATAGATTAATAACTTTTTTAACCCCGGGAGTCCGCGCGGTCACAGCAATCACCCGACTCTCCATATTAGGACTGCGGACTCGCCCCTGCAATGTAACTTCCCCCTGATAAACATCTACATCGACACCAAGAACCTTACCACCCATCATCTCGGTCAGACACCCTTTAACCTTGGCACAAATCACCGTATCATCATACACCATCCCAACATCTCGACCACCTGGAGTCGTACAGGAGGCGAAAAACAGAGCGCATAAAAGAACCACAAAAATTAATCTCGACATAACAAATCCCGTCTTCAAACTGTCTCGGCTGGGGTCATTTCTTGACACTTGGCGACCGCAAGGTTCTTCCAAAACCAAAACTTTAACCCGCCATTTGTCAAGATGTGACCCCATTAGTGAGGGCGAAGCAATGTTCGCCGCTATCCGCTATAACTTAACTCGCACAACCTACTCTTCAACCAATTCATGTCCCAACTTACAGATATCCCCGGCTCCCAAAGTCAGAATAAGATCTGATGCTTGGGCCTCACGTAAAACAAATTCCCGCAATTCTTCCCGGTCAGCACAATAATAAACCTGCTTATGACCGTGTTGCCGAATTGCTTCGGCCAGCATCTCCCCACTGATTCCTTCAATCGGGGTTTCACCGGCGGCATAGATCGCGGTTACCACAAGAATATCGGCTTCATTAAAAGCGACTAGAAAATCGTTGAACAAATGCTGGGTACGTGTATATCTGTGCGGCTGAAAAAGAGCCACTAGTCGCCTTTCGGGCCAGGCTTGGCGCAGAGCTTCAAGCGTCACCAGAATCTCGGTCGGATGATGACCATAATCATCAATCAACAATGCTCCCTTATAATTTCCCAGAATCTGCAAACGCCGCTGAACTCCGGCAAACCCTGAGAGGTGTTGCCGGATATCCTTAAATTCGAGGCCCAGTTCAAAACCGGTGGCAATCGCCGCCAGACAATTAAGCACATAATGGCGACCCGGCATATCGATAACAAACTCGCCCAGTTCACGACCCTTAACCAGTACC
>JAYEMC010000483.1:0-7858 GCA_034717935.1 Pseudomonadota bacterium
TCGGCTTTGATTTCAAACTGTCTCGATGTGGGGACAGAATTTAATTCTGTCCCCGTGCGAAGCAGGGCGAAGCGACGTTCGACTCCACTTGCTGTAACTTTATGGTGGTTCGTTCACTTTAACTTTAACTTTAACTGACTTGATTGGGTTGCGGGCGCAGCCCGCATTTATGCAACTAAATATTATGGCATAATGATGGCATTGATGCAAGATGTAAAATGTTTGGTCTGAACATGTCCGGGAACTATTTAATGCTTGACAAAGAGACCGGTTTTAATGTAGAAATCGCCGCTTGACTAAGCTGTTGCGGGCCCATAGCTCAGCTGGAAGAGCCACCGGCTCATAACCGGTAGGTCCCTGGTTCGAACCCAGGTGGGCCCATCATTCTCCTTGTAGGATATTTGGGAAGAAATGCCGATTGTCGGAAGTTTATCAGTCTATATATATGCCGATCGAGACTTCACCACTGAGGTTGAGTCGCTAGAGAACGGAACGATGAAAGTGCACCCCAAGAAGGTGCACTTTTTTTGTGGTTGAGGTTTTTTATGAACCCTGATTCAGGCGGAAATAGTCTGATCAATCACGGTATTCTGATCGATTATCTTAAGGCGAAAATCCCGTCCGGATTGAGTGAACCCTGGGATAATTGTGGTTTGCAGGCCGGTAGCCGGCAGTGGCCGTTGCATGGGATACTTTGTTGTCTTGATTTTTCCGGTGCAGTGTTTGCTGAGGCGCAAGTTACCGGTGCCAACTTCATCTTCAGTCATCATCCGATTTTTTTTAAGCCTTTAAAGAGACTTGATCTGGATGTTTTTCCCGGAAACCTGTTACAACAGGCTTTGAGCTCCGGTATTACCCTTTATAGCGCTCATACTAATTTGGATAGTGTTGCTGGAGGGGTTAATGATCATCTGGCTAAATTGCTGGGTGTGACCGATTGTTTACCTCTTATTCAACATCTTAGAGAACTCTATAAATTGGTGACTTTTGTGCCGGCTGCTGAAGTTGATCGGGTCGGGGCTGCTCTTTTTGCCGCTGGAGCCGGACGCTTGGGTGCGGGTCGTTATAGCGAATGTTCTTTTCGTTCTTTGGGAGTCGGGAGTTTTCGTCCTGCCCCCGGAGCTGCACCCAGAGTCGGTGAGATCGGCAGAATGAATCTGGTTGATGAAATTCGTCTTGAAACGGTACTCGATAAAGATCGGCTGGAGAGTGTGCTGGAGGAACTGCGGCAGGCGCATCCTTATGAGGTTCCAGCCTATGATCTCTATCCCATGCAGCTTCCCGATGAGGCCTGTGGTTCAGGCCGAATTGGTGAACTGGAAGATGACATGATTCTGGCGGAATTTGCCGATCTCGTTAAGCTTCGGCTTGGAATATCTTCGTTGCGCCTGATTGGTGGTGAGCCGCAGCGTAAAGTGAAGAAGATAGCCCTTTGTGGGGGCAGTGGTTTTTCGTTTTATAAATCTGCACAAGCGGCCGGAGCCGATCTCTTTATTACTGGTGATATAAAATATCATGAGGCGCGAGAGGTTATTGATCAGGGTGGGATTCCGATTCTCGACGCCGGTCATTTTGCCACGGAAAGACCTGTACTGGAGGTCTGTGCGGCTTGGTGCCGTGAATTTTTATCAGAATATAGCACACCTGTACCGGTTGCTATCTCTCACTTTGAGCATGAACCCTGGGTAGTTATGTAAAATAGTTACAATTATTTAAATATAGATAAATATAGATAAATATAGATAAAGAATTGATAAACTCGTAAAAAGTAACAGGAGGAAAAACGTTGGAAAAACAGATGCAACTGCTCTGGGAGCTACAAGAAATTGATGGCGGGCTCGACCTGATTCGTAACACTCAGGAGGGTTTTGCTCCTAAACTTGACAACATAAAAGAAGATATTGAGTTACTGGGAGGGGCCGGACAAGAGTATCAGCAGGAACTGGCCGCCAAAGAAGTAGAGCGTCGAGATCTTCGTGATGTGGTCGAGCGACTTAAAGGTTTGATTTCACAATCAAAGGAAAAAATTGCTCAAGTCTCTAATAATAAAGAGTATTTTGCGGTATTAAAAGAGCTTGAACATAATCAGAAACTGGTTGCAAAACAAGAGCTTGAGCTTCTCGGATTGATTGAGGAGATCGATTCCATCAAAGAGCAGATTGTCGATAATGAGAAAGAGCTCGCTGTAAAGCATGATGAAATGGCTCAGGAAGAGAAGCAGATAGCGGAAAAAGTTGCGGCTCTTGAAAGGAAGATCAAATCCGGTGGTAAAGGTCGGCTAGCTAAGGCCAAAGAGATTGACGATCTTTTTTTGCGACGTTATCAGCGTATTCGTCGACGTTTTAATGATGCCGTGGTTCCCGCTGAAAATGGGACTTGTCGAGGTTGTAATGTTAAACTTCCTCCACAGGTATATATCGACCTACTGAAAGGGAATGAGTTGATGAACTGTCCCAACTGTCAACGTATCATGGTTCATCGTGATGATTCTGACGCCAAGAAAAAGTGATCGAAATTATTTGCACTCTAAAGAGCAATTTTTTAGTAGACTAAGAAGCAGGCTTGAGCAGGCTGGATGATCGCTGGTGTCTCGTCCTGAAGTATAGGAGTGATACGGGAGGAAAGTCCGAACACCGCAGAGCGGGATGCTTCTTAACGAGAAGTCCTGGTGACAGGCAGGCAAGTGCCACAGAAAATAGACCGCCTTTAGGTTTTTTTAATTTAAGGGTAAGGGTGAAACGGTGAGGTAAGAGCTCACCAGTATCGATGGTGACATCGGTAGCTTGGTAAACCCCATCCGGTGCAAGGCCAAATAGGTTTCGTTTTCTCACGAGATTGAGGCGGCTCGTCTTAAGTAACCAGCTGGTAACAGCAGGTTCGGCGAAGCGGGTAGGCTGCTTGAGGTTGCGGGCAACCGTAATCCTAGATGAATGGTCATCACTTCCGTTAGGTAACTAAGTGGAAGTACAGGATTCGGCTTATAGGCCTGCTCGGGTCTGCTTCTTAGTCTACAGCCGGCAATTGGATTAATATGGATATTGCAACTTTTATCGGGATACTTGCTGGTTTTTCCCTGATTTTCAGCGCTATCTTTCAAGGTGGTTCACTGCTCCTCTTTCTCAACCTGCCGGGATTGATGGTGGTGGTGGGCGGCACTCTCTCCGCAACCCTTTTTAACTTTCCCTTTCGCGATATTGCTACCGCTTTTAAAGCGATGATGATCGTTTTTATCGATAAGGAGGAAAAACCTGAAGACGTTGTTAAGCTGATGATTCGGTTAGCTGAGGTGTGTCGTAAAAAGGGGATTATGGCGCTTCAGGACGTCCGTAGCAATAATCAGGTTTTGCGAAAAGCCTGCCAGATGATTGCTGATGGGGCTGAACATGAAATGATTGCCAATACTCTGGCCATTGAGATTGATGCCTTGAGGGCTCGGCACTATATCCCTCAGGAAATTTTTCGCAAAATGGGTAATATCTCGCCCGCCTTCGGCATGCTTGGTACTTTGATCGGTCTGGTGCAGATGCTTAGTAACCTGGAAAATCCTGAGACCATTGGTCCGGCAATGGCGGTGGCTCTCTTAACAACTTTTTACGGATCGTTGATGGCGACCATGTTTTTTTTACCGCTTTCCGGTAAGCTTAAAGCAAGAACCACCCGTGAAGTGTTGATTTTAGAGATTATTTTTGAGGGAGCCCGCTCAATTCTGGAATCCAATAACCCGATGCTGGTTTATGAAAAACTATCCTCTTTTCTACCGCCGGGAACCCGTCAACAGGTTGAAGAGGAGATTTTTAAACGTAGTTCTGCAGCAGAGAAGGCTGAGTAGGTGGTTATGGAAAAGCCGGGGCGTGGACATTATTCAGAACCTGAAGGTGAGGGTGAGAGTGAATGGCTGGCAACTTTTGCTGATCTGAGTACGCTGTTGCTCTGTTTTTTTGTTCTGCTCTTTTCGATTAGTAGTATCGATAATAAAAAGTTTCGCTCTATCATGAGTGAAGTTCGCATCAGTCTCGGTAATGCTGTACAGATGACAGTCCTTGAGCATGAAGAGGAGAAAGAGGGGGGGGATGCGGTTATAAACCTGCTTCCCAAACAGAAGACGGTGGCAACTGAGCTGGAGGAGATCATTAATGATGAAAAACTGAGCAGTTCAACCGTTGTCGATATGGGAGATGACGGGGCTTTGCTCAGGATTGGTGGAAAGGTGATGTTTGAGAGCGGTTCTTCAGAGATCAACCCCCGAGTTCTCTCGGCTCTTGACAAGATAATTATTATGGCCTTAAAGTATCCTGTGTATCATATAGATATCAAAGGGCATACCGATAATATTCCGATAAGTGCAGGAAAGTTTTTATCAAATTGGGAACTTTCAGCTTTAAGGGCAACGACGGTGTTGCGTTACCTGCTTGAGAATGGGCTCGGGGCGGAACGTTTGACGGCTACCGGTTATGCCGACACCCAGCCTTTAGTCCCTAATCTGACTTCTGAAAACAGGGCTCGCAACCGACGGGTTGAGTTCCTTTTTAAAAAAGTGGTAAAGAAAAGTAATGATCAAGGTTGATCTCGATAGTCTTATGGGTGGTGATCGGCGTCAATTTCACCGGATCGCACCTTCAGTTGAAGAACCGATTATTCTCAAAGTTGCAGGTACGGTTTTTCCTCTGATTGAAGTTAGTGGTGGCGGGTGTCGTTTACCGATTGCGGCTCACCTTCAGTTTTCCGAGTCCGATTTTTTGGAGTTGTGCCTGCCTGGTCGGAGTGCCGCTATCATGGTGCAACTGCGGCCGGTGGCTATAGATGAGAAGGCTTTTGGGGCTGAGTTTGTTGGTCTCGACGCGGATATGCGTGAAGTGATCTGTACCTATGTGCGGGCTCGTGAGATTGAACTTGTCCGTCGTTTCCGAGCTCAAGGCGGAAGCACTTGTTGATTTAACTGTCCGCTTCGATTACTTCCGCTTCAATTCCATTATTATTCTTGATTGCTTCTTTTGCCAGTTTCCTGCCGAAAGTAAATGCTTCTGCATTAAGCTTTTCGGTGCCGTCCGGTACCCGGGCGTTGATCGCAGCCTGCAAAGCCTGGGCGGAGACCACCTTGCTCGCTTCACAAATAACCCCCAGTGCGACTATATTACTGAAAAGCTCCTTGCCGAACTTCTCTCGGGTACGTGAGGAGATGGGGATGGCCAGGGCGCTGCTTGTCGGAATCTGGTTGACATAGGTTGTGTCGACGATAAAGATGCCCCCGGTTTTGAGGTCAAAAGAGTATTGATCACTGGCTTTCTGGCTCATCGCTAGAAGGATGTCGACCCAAGTCGCTTTGGGGAAGTAAATTGGGCCTTCAGAGATGATTATTTCAGCCCGGCTGGCTCCGCCCCGTGCTTCAGGCCCGTACGATTGGCTCTGAACAACATTTTTATTGTCTAAAATTGCAGCTTCGGCGAGAATGATACCGGCCGTGATCAGGCCTTGTCCACCGCTGCCTGCCAGTCTTATTTCAGTTTGAGGTTGTTTCACTTAAGTTTCCCCTTGGTCTGATTTTGTGCCTGCTCAATAATCGAGTCGTATTGTTCGCAAAATTCAGGCAGCTCTTTTTCAATGAGAACGCCGGTTATAATCCGTCCTTCGAGTTCTGTTGGGCTCATCTTTTCGGCTCGACTTTTATCAATAGCCACCTCTTTTTGCCATTTTAACATCTCCACGGCACCGCCTTTGCGGTTGAGACGTCCATAGGTGGTTGGGCAGTGGGTGATGATTTCGACGACAGAAAACCCTTTGTGCCGGATCGCTTTTTTGATGATATTCTGCATCTGCAAGGTGTGATAGCTGGTCGTGCGCCCGACAAACGTGGCACCGGCCGCTTCCACCAGAGCCGATATATTGAACGGTCGCTCGATATTGCCGAGTTTGCAGGTGTAAGCTTTATCACCATGCGGTGTGGTCGGACTGTATTGGCCTCCGGTCATACCATAGATATAGTTGTTGAAGATAATTGTGGTGATGTCGATATTGCGGCGGCAGGCATGAATCAGGTGGTTGCCGCCGATCGCCGTAGCGTCACCATCTCCGGTGGCAACTATTACGTTAAGTTCCGGGCGCGCCAGTTTGAGGCCGGTGGCAAAAGGTAGGGCGCGCCCATGGGTGGTGTGCAGGGTGTTGAAATCGACATAGACCGGAGCCCGGCCTGTACAGCCGATGCCCGAGACGAAAGCGATATCATTTTTGTCGATTGCCAGAGCGTCGATAGACCGCAGCATATTTCCTAAAATGATGCCGATGCCGCAACCCGGGCACCATATATGGGGGAATTTTTTGCTGTGGCGAAAATATTTATTGACCAGTTGACTGTTGCTGATCATCGTACCATCCCTTTTACTGTTTTAACAATTTCATCCGGGGCAATGATGGTGCCGTTGACCCGGTTAAGTTTTTCAATTACCGCTTTACCGGCATTGACCCGCAGTACTTCGCGATAAATCTGGCCCATATTGAGCTCCGGCACGAGAATAGTTTTGAGTTGGGGTAAAAAACGTTCCAGAGCGAAACGGGGAAAAGGCCAGAGCGTGCCGAGTTTGATCATGCCGATTTTAATGCCGGATTCGCGTAACTGTTCTATCGCGGAACGGGCCGAGAGAACCATGCTTCCATAGGCGACGATAGCGTGTTCGGCATCATCCATGCATTCATAATCAACCAGGCAGATTTCGCGAAAACCGCGCTCAATCTTGGTAAAGAGTCCACGAATGTTGTCACGTGCTTCATTGGGATTGGCCGTAGGAAAACCTTTGGCGTCATGAATCAGGCCGGTTATGTGGTAACGGTAGCCATCGCCGAAACTGGCCATTGGCGCAACCCCGGTAGCTGAACGCTCGTAAGGTAGATACCATTCATGGGGCATGTTGGGTTGAACCCGGTTGATTTGTTCAATCATTGATTGAGGTGGCAGGCTTACCCGAGCTCGCATATGACCGATAACTTCATCCATTAAAACGATGACCGGATTGCGGTATTTCTCGGCAAAATTGACCGCTTTAATAGTGTAGTGAAAAGCCTCTTCAACACTGGATGGCGTTAAAGCGATAATCGGATGGTCGCCGTGAGTACCCCAGCGCGCCTGCATGACATCTCCCTGCGAAGGGCTGGTCGCTAGGCCGGTTGAGGGGCCGGTGCGCATGACATTAACAATAACCAGAGGAATCTCGGCCAGGCAGGCAAAGCCTAAGTTCTCCTGCATCAGAGAAAAACCCGGTCCAGAGGTTGCTGTCAAGGTTTTACAACCTCCGATAGAGGCTCCGATGATTGCCGCAATACTACCGATCTCATCCTCCATCTGGATAAATTTGCCCCCGTTTTCGGGTAGCCTGTCTGCCAGAATTTCGGCAATTTCCGTGGATGGGGTGATCGGGTAGCCGGCAAAAAAACTGACACCGGCGGCTAATGCGCCTTCGGCGACGGCTTCATTGCCTTGCATCAACCGATAGGAGGTTTTTTTAGTCATGATTTCTCCTCCCGGGCTTTGGCATCCGCTTTGACTTCCTCGACATTGATGGCAAAATCGGGGCAACGCAACTCGCACATATGACAGGCGATGCACTTTTCCGGGTTTTTGACAAAAACTCGGCGGTTTTCATCCATGCTCAGCACCTCTTTGGGACAGAAGGCGACACAGATGCCGCAACCTTTGCACCAGCCTGAAAAAATCGTAATTTCAGGGTGCGGTTCAGGGGGCGTTTCTTGCTGTTTGTCGTTTTTTGCAGCCATGTTTTTTTAGTTCTTATTAATCTGTTGATAATCACAAAAGGGCGGCAACCGGGGGGAACCGTTCGCGTTGCCGGTTATTGAAATTTGCATACACCCG
>JAYEMC010000484.1:0-7838 GCA_034717935.1 Pseudomonadota bacterium
CGGAACCCGGCTCAAATTAGTGGGTGAAGGCGGGGCCGGCAGCAAAGGCGGGCCTCCGGGCGACCTCTATGTTGTTATCCAGGTAAAAGAGCACCCTTTCTTTCATCGTCGGGGTAATGATATCTATTGCCAGTTGCCGATTAGTTTTGCCCAGGCTGCACTTGGAGCTGACTTGGAAGTCGAAACTCTGGAGGAACGAGAGAAGGTTTCGGTTGCCGAAGGAGCCCAATCCGGAGACCTTATTTATTTGCGGGGCAAAGGAGTTCCGCACCTTAATGGTTATGGTCGTGGTGACCAGATTCTGGAGCTCGTGGTCATGACTCCGAAAAAGCTTAGCCCCAGGCAGCGTGAACTTTTCGAAGAGCTGGCCCGAGAAGAGGGGGATGAGTCCACGCATGAGAATAAGAGTTTTTTCTCCAAAGTCAGAGATATGCTATAACATCTATGTGTACGGTATTACTTGCTTTTAGGACGATTGAGGGTTGGCCGTTGCTGGTGGCCAATAATCGGGATGAATTTTTTCAGCGTCAAGCTCTCCCTCCCCGAGTCTATAGTTCGGGTAACGGTGATGGTCGACGGTGGCTGGCTTCCTATGATTTGAGTGGCGGCGGTAGCTGGTGGGGTTATAACAATCGAGGTCTAATGGTCTGCTTGACCAACCGTTGGGTCGAGGATAAATATGAAGAGGGTTGTCGTTCACGGGGGCAGCTGGTGCTTGATCTTTTGGCCTACGATGATTTGGGTGGGGCTCGGGTTGGCCTGGTTGAACTTTGTGCTGAGGCCTCTTATAATCCCTTCAATTTGATTGTGGTCTCCCGGGAGAAGGGTTTTTTCTCTTCCAATTTCTCTCAACTTCACTTTTCCCATTTATTGCCGGGATATCATTATCTTGGCAATGGTTTGCTAGACATCTGTACGAGTGTTAAAGCCCGGAGTGCCCGTCGACTCTTTGCCAAGCTTTCAGAGCCCGGTTTTTGGGGGTCGGTTTCCGGAAAAGAGAAACTGGAACAAACCTTGGCCCATTTTCGTAAAGCTTTGCGAACCCCTTTTCCACAGGATGATATTCCCCCTCAGGGCTTTAATGTAAGATTTGATGGTTACGGCACAACCTCATCCTGGTCAATGGCGGTTTCGGAAAGAGGACCGGCGGATTTGAATCTCGATTACTGCAACGCTAATCCGCTCCACGAAAAATATCTAGATTACTCTGCGTTGGCTCATCTTTTATAGGGATTTGGCAATTTCTCTTGCTTTTTCCCGCCGTCTTAACATATAAAGCGCTTTCGTTTCGCTCGTAGCGTAAAACGAGCAAAACTTTAAAGTTAGCACAGAAAAATTTGTGTCTATTTGTGTTCATCTGCGGTTAAAAAAGCGGAACCACAAATGGACACAAATTAAAGCAACCTGTTTGGTTACGGCTGAATCAAGTTAGGTAGAGGTTTTATTAGATGTTACGAATGATGCGAAATAACGCCAAGTCCTGGGTCGTTAAATTTGTTTTTGGGGTAATTATCGTCGTTTTCTCATTTTGGGGAGTCGGCAGTATGAAAGCCAAGCAGATGACGATTGCGGCCACGGTTAATGGTGAAAGTATTGAGCGTAAAACCCTGGATAACTCATTTCGGGATCTCTGGCGCCGTTATCAGGAGCAGGCTCAGGGGAAATTCAACCCTGATGAAGAGCGGAGTCGACAGATCAAGCAGGAAGCTCTCAACGGTTTGATTGATCGTCGACTTCTACTCAATGAAGCCACTCTTTTAGGGTTGTCGGTTGGTAACGAAGAACTTCGCCAGAGAATCGCCTCGTTAGGTGCATTTCAGCAGGATGGTCGTTTTGATCAGGAGGCTTATCGGCGGGCACTGAGTTATAATCGCCTGACACCGGCTCAGTTCGAGACCGATTTTCAGGAAGATATACTTATTGAAAAGGTACGAACGGTGATTGGTGATGGCGCCAAAATCTTGCCGGATGAGATCGGTATTCTCCTACGTCGACAGCGTGAGGAAATTGCGGTTGATCTTTTAAAATTGGCTCCGGCCGATTACCAGGCTGCGGTAGAGGTTGATGCGGCCGGTTTAGAGAAGTTTTTTGCAGAAAAAAAAGAGAACTTTCGAATTCCGGAACAACGCAAGATCGTAGCTCTGGTCATTGAACGAAACAAGTTGCTTAAAGATGTTTTTGTCAGTGATGCGCAAATTACCGAATTTTACCAGGAAAATCTGGAAAAATTTAAAGTCAAGGAAGAGGTTAAGGCGCGTCATATTTTGATCAAGGTGGCCGCTGATGCTTCACCGGAAGAGGTTAAAAAAGCCAGTAGTGAGATTGATGCGGTTTTAGTTAAAGTAAAAGCCGGTGGAGATTTCGCCGAGCTCGCTAAAAAGTATTCGCAGGGACCTTCAAATTCAATGGGGGGTGATCTTGGTTGGTTTGGTC
Source organism: Pseudomonadota bacterium (assembly GCA_034717935.1). Taxonomy (GTDB): domain Bacteria; phylum Desulfobacterota; class Anaeroferrophillalia; order Anaeroferrophillales; family Tharpellaceae; genus Tharpella. The sequence goes on from JAYEMC010000484.1 coordinate 2,434, forward strand.
GCGGTTCCATGGTCAAGCCCTTTGAAGAGGCCGCCTTTGCCCTAACCCCCGGCAGCGTAAGTGAGCCGGTGCGTACCCAGTTCGGTTTTCATTTGATAAAAAATGAAGAGTATCGGGAGGCTCGAACCAAGGATTTGGCTGAGGTTAAAGCCGGCATTGAGAAAAAATTACGCTCCGATGCATTTCCGGAGTTGCTTAAGACACGTCTCAAAGAGGTCATTGCGGCGTTGGCTACGGTTGATCAGGACTCTTTTGCCGGACAGGGACGTAAACTTGGTTATCTGGTAGTAGAGACCGATTATTTCAAGCAGCAAGATGGTATTGTTCCCAATATTGGCAGAGATCAGACTCTGTTGACGGAAATCTTTAAGGTTGATGTCGGCAAAGCGCTTAAAGTGGTAAACCCTTCTCGTAACAGTTACTACTTTATGGTAACTGCACAAAAAGAGAGTTATCTGCCTGAAATTGTTGAAGTTGAGAAAACTGTCGAAAAAGCTTATCGTCATGAATTAGCAAAAGCCGAGGTTAAAAAGATTAGTGAAAAAGTCTCTTCTTCGCTTGCCGGGGGACAATCTCTTGATGAGGCGGCGTCCGGTATCGGGACCAAACTGGCCGAGAGCGGCTTCTTTGGGCGCGGTCGCGGAGCGATTCCCAAGCTAGGGAACGATCCTCAATTAAGTCGGCAGCTTTTTGCCTTGGCAGACGGACAGACGACTTCCGCTTTGCAGTATCAGGATAGTTTTTTCTTTGCCCGCCTAAAAGAGCGTCGTTTGAAGCTCGGTGACGATGGAGAGAAGCTGAAAGAGGATATTCGCCAACAGTTGCTACAGTATAAACGTTATCGGATGATGGATGTGTTAGTTAAGGCTCTGCGCCAGGAAGCCGACATTAAGGTTAGGGCCGGGGTTTTAGAGTAAATTCTAAAAAAAGATTGACAGGGTTGAGGGGTCATGTTATCTAGGCCGTCCTAAATCGATTAGATGGGGCTGTAGCTCAGCTGGGAGAGCGCTTGTCTGGCAGACAAGAGGTCGACGGTTCGATCCCGTTCAGCTCCACCAATCATATTAAAGCAGGTACCTTTGCATAGCGCAGGTACCTGCTTTTTAGTTTGCAGGTTTTGTAATTGGTCACACATTTATAAAGATTGGCACATAATGTGCTTAAGCTGTTAATTCGACTTGGTCGCGAAATATTAGTCAGAACCTGCTTGCGAACGTGATTCGGGCTTTGCCTGAAGGGTGTCGTGACCGGTCTATTACTTTTCAAAGGAGAAGGATATGAGGATTATGAAAAATAAGAATAGTGCGGAAATCGGGAGTATCGAGGTTGCGGAACTGCTCGATGTAAGTCCTGATAATGTGAATTACATGGCCCGAAAAGGGATTTTACCCGGATATAAGGATAAAAAGTTCTGGCGTTTTAACAAGCGTGCGGTGGTACGTTGGATCAAATCTCGTAAATTGGTTGAAGCATGATTTTTTTAGACTTTCCAGTGGAAGTTGCAGAGAGACTTGTTGTTTGCAGATAATAATGTTTTAGCGGTGAATTTCACCTCTTTTTTTAGGTAAATTTTCGCCAGTTAACGTTAACTGTTTTCTGCCAGCTGACGTTAACTGTTTTTTTGTTGACAAAATAGCGCTCTTACTATAAGTTGAGGTTTGTTTTCGGTATAAAACTGTTTTACATCCGTTTTTATGCGGATATTGATCGTTGGAGCGAGACTCTTTTGCCTTAGGGAAAACGCCCTTTGATCATTGTCCTTAGGTACCCTGTTTTCAACTAACGAAAATGTTTGGTTGATGAGCAACTAAACTGACTTTATATGAAAAAAAGGAGAGAGATAATTATGCAGCTGACGACCCCGTATGACAACATTCCAGTTAATCTGAATGGTCCGAATATGAAGGACTACGACGATGTGAAGAAAAATTTTAAATTCGATATCCCCGAATTGTTCAACTTCGGTTTTGATGTTGTTGATGAATGGGCCAAGGATCGTAGCAAATTGGCTATGGTCTGGGCCAGCACCGACTTGAGCGATATCCGCAAGTACAGCTTTTTTGATATGCAGTGTCTCGGCAATAAATTTGCCAATATCCTGCGCAAAAAAGGTATTAAGAAAGGCGACCGTGTTTTCGTGATGGTGCCGCGGATTGTTGAGTGGTATGCGGTTATGTTGGGTACGGCCAAGCTTGGTGTGGTGCCGATGCCGGCTCCGAATATTTTGACTCCTCACGATTGTGAGTACCGGGTTCAGCAGGCTGATGCGGTTGCGGCTATCATGTGGCATGAAAATGTTGCTAAAATCGATGACGTTCGCAGCACCTGCCCGACCCTGAAAGATTTTATCTGTATTGGTGAAAATAAGGATGGTTGGGATGATTATGACAGCATGATGGATGAAGCTTCGGCTAAACTCTCTCGCGATGAGGTTGAAGCGACCAAATCCAGCGATCATCTTTTGATCTATTTTACCTCGGGGACAACTAAATTTCCGAAAATGGTTGCCCATACCCACGCCTCCTACGGAATTGGTCATATTATCACGGCTAAATTCTGGCAGGATCTCAAACCGACCGATCTGCACTGGACGCTCTCCGATACCGGTTGGGCTAAAGCCGGTTGGGGTAAGATCTATGGACAGTGGCAGATTGGCGCCGCAGTTATGGTGCATAATGCAGCGGGTCGATTTGACGCCAAAACTCATCTCAAAATAATTGAGACCTGTGGGGTTACCACTTTCTGTGCGCCGCCGACTGCCTATCGGATGCTTATTTTAGAGGATCTTTCGCAGTTCGACCTGACCGGCCTGCGCCACTCGCTGGCTGCAGGTGAGCCTTTGAATCCCGAGATCATCAAGGTCTGGAAAGAGGTTACCGGTACGACTATTTATGACGGTTTTGGTCAGACCGAATCGGTTAATATGATCGCCAACTACCCCTGCATGGAGATCAAATTTGGCTCCATGGGTAAACCGACCCCGGGTTTCGATATTCACCTGATTGATGATGATGGCAATCCGGTAGCGGTTAATGAAGAGGGTCATATTGCGGTTAAAGTTAAACCTGAAGCTCCGGTTGGTCTCTGCACCGAATATTGGCGCAACCCCGAAGCTACCAGTGAAGCTTTTGCCGGAGACTGGTATTATACCGGTGATAAGGCGACCGTTGATGAAGAGGGCTATTTTTGGTTTGTCGGTCGCTCCGATGATGTTATCAAAGCCTCCGGCTATCGCATTGGACCATTTGAGGTCGAAAGCGCCCTGCAGAGCCATCCCGCAGTTGCCGAGAGTGCCGTAGTTGGTTCTCCCGATGAACTGCGTGGTACTATCGTTAAAGCTTTCATCATCCTCGCTCCCGGTTTTGAAGGTTCGGATGAACTCATTAAAGAGATTCAGGATTACGTGAAGAAAGAGACCGCTCCTTACAAATACCCGCGTGAGATTGAATTTTTGAAAGAGCTTCCCAAAACTGTTTCCGGCAAAATTCGCCGGGTTGAACTCCGGAAGATGGAAGAAGAGAAGAAGGCTTAAGAGTATAATCAAATATGGGGAGGCGTGAGTCTCCCCATATTTGTATCTTCAAAAATTGTATACGATACGATGACTAGCGAAAAAAAGGAGGGGTTAGTGAATAAACCACAATTTGAACTTGGGAATATTACGGTAGGTCAGTTGCTCGAGACTGTAACCGACCAGTTTGGTGATAATAAAGCTCTCGATTATAACCAGCTTGGGATCAGCTATTCCTATAACGAACTCAATGATGTCTGCGACAAAGTAGCTAAAGGTTTCATGGCGCTCGGCATTGAACGCGGCGATAATGTTGCAATCTGGGCCAACAATGTGGCGGAGTGGGTCTATTCCCAGTTCGGGCTGCCAAAAATGGGCGCGGTGTTGGTTACCGTAAACACTGCCTATCGTAGTTTTGAGCTTGAGTACCTGATGAAGCAGTCCGAATCTACTACCCTGGTTTTGATCGGTGGTGTGCGGGAAGCGGACGAGTATGTCAGGGTTATCAATAACGTCTGTCCCGAGTTGAAAGATTCGAAACCGGGGCAATTGAACAGCGCCAAGCTCCCGAAACTGAAAAACGTGGTCTATATCGGCGAAGAGAAGATTCCCGGGACCTTCGGTTGGGATGATGTTATCGCTTTGGGAGAGAAAATCAGTGATGCTGAGCTTAAGGCTCGTCACGCGACCTGTGAGCCCGAAGATGTTGTCAATATGCAATACACATCTGGTACTACTGGTTTCCCCAAAGGGGTTATGCTGACTCATACCAACCTTATTGGTAACGCTTTCAGTATGGCCGAGTGTATGAACCTGACCGCAGATGATTGTACCTGTATTCCGGTACCGATGTTTCACTGTTTTGGTTGCGTTATCGGTAACCTCTGTTGTCTGGTTTCCGGGGCGACGATGGCACCGGTTCTGGCATTCGATCCGGTGGCAGTGATGGAGGCGGTAGATGCCTGCAAAGCAACCGCGCTTCTCGGCGTGCCGACGATGTTCATTGCCGAGCTTGAAGAGATGAAGAAGAAAAATTATGATACTTCGCATCTGCGTACCGGAGTTATGGCCGGATCGCCCTGCCCGATTGAAGTTATGAAACAGGTAGTTGAGGTCATGGGTGCCAGTGAAATGTGTATTACCTACGGTCAGACTGAAGCGTCACCGGGTATTACGATGACCCGGGTCACCGATTCTGTGGAGCTCAGGGTTTCCACGGTTGGTCGGGCCCTGCCCAATGTTGAGGTTAAGATTATCAATCCCGATACCGGCGAGGAATTGCCGCGGGGTGAACAGGGAGAGCTGTGTAGCCGTGGTTACCATGTTATGAAGGGCTACTATAATATGCCGGAAGCTACGGAAAAGACCATTGATACTGACGGTTGGCTTCATACTCGTGATCTGGCGGTTATGGACGAAGACGGCAATTGTAAAATTACCGGCCGTATGGGCGATATGATTATTCGTGGCGGTGAGAATATCTATCCGCGTGAGATTGAGGAGTTTCTTTATACTAATGATCTGATCAAGGATGTTCAGGTTGTCGGTGTTCCCAGTATCAAATATGGCGAAGAGGTCGTTGCTTATGTCCAGATGAAGCCCGGCGAAACCACAACCGAAGCTGACCTGAAAGCTTTCTGTAAAGGCAAGATCGCCTTTCATAAAACACCGGCTTTCATTATGTTTATCGATGAGTACCCGGTGACCGCCAGTGGTAAGATCCAGAAATACAAGTTGCGCGATATGGCGACTGAAACTCTGGGGCGTGAAGATGCCGCCAAAGTGAAAACCGCGTAGATTACATGTAATTTACCGGGAGATGGTGGCCCCGTCTCCCGGTTTCCGAGTTTTTTTCGCTGGTTAACGTTTTTTTAGAATAGTGAAAGGGGGGAGC
>JAYEMC010000485.1:0-7830 GCA_034717935.1 Pseudomonadota bacterium
ATTTCTCTTGCGGCTTTTTTCTTTCTAAAACTTCAGGATTATAACTGTTAACGGCAATTTCAGTCTATAGATCAATTATCTCCAGACCCAGTGTTTCGGCATTGTCCGCTGCGCTTTTGGGGTCGGTGAGAACCGCGATTCCGGCGATCTCCGGCTTGAGGTAAACTTTGGCGACCCGTTGTAGATCATCTAGATTTACCGCCAGAACCCGGCTTCGGTAAGCCCGTATGAATTCCGGTTTACGGCCATAGAGTTCGTCATAAAAGGCCTGTTTGGCACGACCAGCGGGTGAACCCGGTTTGTCGATGCTACTAACAACCCCTAAAATCGCCTCTTCAACCTGCCGCGGTTCATGTTTTTCTTCCTGAAGCCAGATCAGAGAACGGTCAAAATCGTCAAGGGTCTCCACCAGACGAGGATCACGATAGGAGTAGAAACGAAAAGCTGCGCTGCCGGGATCGTGCCCGGCCCCGCCGCCATAAGCACCTCCCTCTTCACGAATAACTCGATGGAGATAACCATTACGGAGAAAACCGCCAAGCACGGCCAAGGGAGCCGCATCGGGATGGGCGATGGCTACCGTCGGATAGGCTTTGGCACAGAAATTAACCGTGGTATCAGTCGTCCAAAACTGACGCACCAAGCTTTTTTCAGACACCAGGCTAAACTCTTTAAATCCGGCCTTTAAATCGAAACTCCCCCGCCAACCCGATTGCAGCTCTGCCGTTAGGCCGGCCTCACGCTCATCTTCAGCAACCAGTAAAAATTGCTGCGGAGCGGCCATTATTTTTTCATGAAGGAGTGCTAGTTTACGCCCAAATTCGGCCAGTTCCTCGCCTTTGGGAGCGGCCAGTTTAAGATAAAGTTTCTTAAGTTCTTTAAGCCCGGCCAAACCATGCACCCGGTGACCTAAAGCCGCCAAAGAGCCACAACCGGCCGACGCCGCCCGCATCGCCAACAGATGGCCGGCGGCAGTTACCTGCTGCTCTTGATGGGCCAGACTCTGAGCCATGATTTCCCGAATATGCTCGACTTCATCAAAACGAACACTTTCAAGAGTTTTGCACATCAACTCCGTCAAAGCCCCATGATTGCGCTGCAAAGCGCGACCGGAAACTACAAAAAGCCCTTTAACCTGAGCATTGTCGTCAATCGCTCCACGTAACTTGTAGTAGGCTCCAATTCCGCCGCTGACCCGCGCCTGCCAAGCCTGAGTCTGGCGATAATCAAGACCGTTACAGCCCAACTCAGTCAAACAAGATGAGTAATCGGGGAGCAGGTCGAGCATCTCACTGTCTAATTCAGGCAGATCAAAGATCACCTGCTGATAAACAACTCCGTTAGTCCCGGCGGGATAATAAGTAAGTGGTAATTGGGCATCGCCCTCTTTGCCGAGCGGAATCGGCAATTTATCAGGGACATCATCAAGTCCGACACGGGGCAGAATTTCTGGATCGTCCTGCTCCTGCTGACGCGCCGCCAAGGTTGCGGCCCGATCGATTAAATGCTGCCGCTGCTCACTATCAAAAGCCTGCAAACGGGCTCGCAAACGAGCCTGCAAAGCCTTTTCCCGCTGCGGCGCAAGATCGCTGTCGGGCTCCATGGTCAGCCGTACACGATGGGGATTGTTAAGAATCAAACGTTGCAGCAATTTGGCAATATAACCGGGCTCCTTGATCTTTTGCCGCAACTTATCGAGTACCGAATCGATATCAAGCCGTTCAACCACCGATCCGTTATGAACCACGGCCGGAAAAGCCGCGAGCAAAAGCTGCAAACCATAGGGATAGCCGTCTCCACCAATTTCGCGACGCTGGAGTTCAAGCTGATGCAAAACCGCCTCAACCTGTTCAAGCGGCACCCCTTCCCGGGCAACTTTATTCAGGGTCGTAAGAATCAACTCTTCAACCTCAAGCCCGGATTCGGCCGCACAACCTTCAAGACCGCAACAAAAAATCATCTCTTTATGATCATCATCAAGTCCGCAAAGCGGTGAGGGAGCCCGTCCTAAAGTCGTCGTCTCCAAGGCGTCCAGTAACGGAGATGAACTGTTGTCTAAAAGAACTGAGCCGAGCAGATGAGCTTCGATAAGGCTTTCAAGGCTATTTTCAGATTCCAACAACCAAGCTATAATGACATGGCTGCGATCATCATTTTCAACTGCGTCTAAAGCCTCCGCCGGAAAACTCTGACGAACGACAATAGGAGCCGTTAAACGTTTTTCCGGGGCTACGAGAAAAGGCGCACCGGGTTCTTTGGCAAACTCTTTTAAAGCTTGCTCTTCAAAAACATTTTGCAGCTCAACTGCCGGCAGATCACCGTAGGTAAGGAAAAACGCATTACTCGGATGATAATTTCGCAGATGAAACTCTTTGAGTTCGGCATGAGTCAACAACGGAATTATTTCGGGATCACCACCGCTGTTGAAACGGTAGGTTGCACTCGGAAAAAGATGCTCCGAAAGCCCTTGCCAGAGAAAACTGGACGGATTTGCCATCGCCCCCTGCATCTCGTTATAGACAACCCCTTTAATGGTCAACGGTGACGAACTGTCGGCCGGATCGGAAAACTCGAGACGGTGACCCTCCTGGGCGAAATCGAGCTCTGCAAGACGCGGAAAAAAAACCGCATCAAGATAGACATCGAGCAGATTGAAATAATCTTTACGATTCTGGCTGGCGAAAGGGTAGGCAGTCCAATCGCTGCTCGTAAAAGCGTTCATAAAGGTGTTCAATGAACGCCTGAGCATCATAAAAAAAGGGTCGCGCACGGGAAAACGTCGGCTGCCGCACAAAACGGTATGCTCTAATATATGGGCAACCCCGGTCGAGTCGGTCGGAGCCGTCCGAAACCCGACCATAAAAACATTCTCCGGGTTATCGGCGGCCAAGTGGTAGTGTTCAGCCCCGGTCACCCGATGGACAAAAGATTGCACCTTAAGATTTAAAGCCTCGACCGTATGTTCGTCACGCAGTTCAAAAGTTGGCTGAGCCATTATTTTTTGCTCTCCTCAGTTGTGGCCGCAACTTTTGGCTCTGCTTCACTTTGCGGCTCCTGCTTCATACGGTCAATAAACTTGACCAACTGTTGTCCGGTTTTGGTGTCGGGTGCAGCCAGAAGAGCGAGCTCCAACTTCTTGAGACCAGCCTCCTTGTCGCCCTTACCCTTGATCAAAATACCAGCCTGAAAAAGGTAAACCTGCTGCTGCAGCGAGGGTACCGATTTAGCCGTCGGAGCCAGTTTATCGAGCTCCGCTACAGCCTTGTCAAAATCCTTATCCTGATTAAGCTGAGCCTCAATCGCATTGAGCTTTCGCGGCAATTCATACTTGGCCCGTAAACCGGCGTTGCCATCTTTATCGAGAGCGATTATCTCATCGGAGAGCACACTATAATCATGTTTACTGCCGTTTTGCACCAGCAGAGTGATCGCCTGGTCAAGTTTTTCGGCTTTCTTAACTCCGTCAAGTTTTTCAGCCTCTCTCTTTAAAACCTGAGACTGCTGATAGTTTTTGACAAAACCTTTAAGTGAGTCAAGATAAGCCTGGGGACCGCCCGCCTGATAACCGGTACGGGCAAACTCAACCCCCTCGGCATTGAGCAAAACAATTGACGGAAATCCGGTGATACCATACATTTTTGAGAGAGCCTGATTCTGTTGGGTCAGTTTTTCTGCAAGCTGACTTTTTTGGGGAAAATCGAGTTCTACCAGAATAAAGTCCTTGGGCGCCTCTTTTTGGAAAAGATCCTGACTGAAAACCTCTTTTTTTAGTTTTGTACACCAACCGCACCAGTCGGAACCGGTGAAATCGAGGAGCAGTAATTTCTTTTCCTTAAGCGCCTGGGCTTTGGCAGCGGCAAAATCAGTCTGCCAAAGATTATCTGACGCCGCACCAGCTGAACCAACCACAAAAAACACCAACAAGCCAATAAGCAACACCTGCTTCAATTTCAACATTCCTAAAAATCTCCATTAAAAATTAAAATTACCAATTTAATCGACAATCGAAATATACTTCAGCGAGAGGGCTCTGCATTACCGGTTTAGACTATTTCTGTCAATTATTATGTCTTTTGTGAGGAAAGTTTAATTCAACCAGAGACCAGTCAGGGAAAACTTATCGACATCAATCAACCCCCGGTCGCTCAGTTTCAGAGAGGGAATAACCGGCAGAGCGAGAAAGGAGAGAGTCATAAAAGGATCGTTAACCGCCCCCAAGAGAGTCGCCTGATCCTGCAAAGATTTAAGGGCCAGAGCCGTGGTTTCAGCCTTTTCCGCACTCATCAAACCGGCTACCGGAAGAGGCAGGCGACCTAAGACGCGACCATCGGCAACCACTGCCAATCCACCGCTCATCTCTTTAACCACCCGGGCCGCAAGCAACATATCCGCATCACTCATACCGGCAACAATCAGGTTATGTGAATCATGAGCCACGGTTCCGGCCAAAGCGCCTTTCTTAAGCCCCAAACCCTGAGCAAAGCCTAAACCAATCCGACCGCTGCCGTAATGACGCTCGATCACCGCCAATTTGGCCTGATCCCGATCGGGATCAGCCACAGCCAAACCTTTATTACACTTCGGTGTAACAATAACCTTTTCAGTTACCAGCTGTCCCGGAACTATGCCGATAACCTTTAACTTACCACCGGCAACCGGGATGGCAAAACTTGTCTCAGACAATTGGGCAACCGATACCGTATTGCCCGGCAAAGGGATCTGGGGTGCAACAAAATCCTTCCCATCGAAAAGCCGACCCGCCAGGAAAACCCGGTTAATGATAAAAGATTCAAGATCGTCAAGCAGAATACAGTCGGCCCGATAACCCGGGGCCACTGCCCCACGCCGCTTGAGACCAAAATGACGTGCAGGATTGATAGACGCCATCTGAATCGCAACCATTGGCGACAGACCACCTGCAATCGCTTTGCGAATCGAATAGTCGAGATGCCCCTTATGCAGCAGATCAATGACATGACGGTCGTCGGAAACCAATGAACAGTTAGCACTGTTATAACGATTGATAATCGGCAAGAGATCATCGAGATTATGTTCGCGCGAGCCTTCACGCAACATCAAATGCATCCCCAAACGGAGTTTCTCCAGGGCTTCGGCCGACGTTGTCGCTTCATGATCACTGTCAGGCCCGGCCATGATATAACTATTAAGATCAAGACCGGAGAGTTGCGGGGCGTGACCGTCGATCTTTTTTCCGTGAGCGACAGCAATTTTGGCCATAGTTTCCGCATCCCGATTAATAACGCCGGGGAAATTCATAACCTCAGCCAATCCTAAAAGACGATCGGGATGTTTTTTTAACAACTCCGCAACCGCTGCCGCATCGATTGCCGCCCCGGCACTCTCCATAGTCGTTGCCGGAACACAGGAGGGAACCATAAAAAAGAACGAGACCGGCAAATCGGCACTTGCCGCAAGCATAAATTCGACCCCTTCAACCCCCATCACATTGGCAATTTCATGCGGATCGGCAATCACTGCAGCCGTACCGCGAGCGGCCACCAAGCGGGCAAATTCAGAGGGTAGAATCTGGCTCGACTCAATATGGATATGTCCTTCAATCAGACCGGGAACCAGATAACGCCCTTCACAATCAATCACCTCTTTGGCTGAATAACCACCAAACCCGAGAAAAAGACCATCGCCAATCGCGACATCGGCCAAATGAATCTCACCAGAAAGAACATTGACCAGACGCACATTTCGCAACAGCAAATCAGCATCTTTGCGACCTCGCGCCAAGTCAATATAGCGGTCGATATTTTCCATTTTCAGATCATTCATATACAATTCCTAAAGGTAACTTCCAAGTTACTCTTAAAGTTTCTCTTCCTCAGTCCACTGCGAGTAAGGATATCCGGCCAAGTGCGAATTATAGTAACGAATCTCATCGGAAACCTCACGTCCCAGCCAGGCAGGCCGAGGAAAATCCTGATCAATCTCTTCGAGTTCGAGCTCAGCCACAATCAAACCTTGGTTAACCCCGGAAAAAACATCAATTTCCCAAATGAAACCTGAAACAACAACATGATAGCGAATTTTCTCGATCAGTAATTCATGGCAAAGATCAGCCAGCAGCTCTTCGGCTTCGACTACCGGGATCGGATATTCATACTCACGCCGCACGGTTCCCGGCGTACTGCTTTTTATATTTAAATTGGCCTGCTCACCACTGATACGCACCCTAATCGAACTTTTCACATTATTACTCAAATAGCCCTGGCGCATCGTGATTCCGGCATCAGCCGATAACCGCCAGTTCTCGTCACGCAACAGAAATTTTCGCTCAATCTCGATCGGCATTTAATTTTCTCTCCTATGAGGCTGTCCGGGAATAGGATTTTTTTCTCAGATCAAGGCATGCGAAGAAAATTACCGCAGGCATACATTAAGTATTCCGAGGATAATTTTTTGAGCATAACGCAGATATGGGGAAAAAAGACGTTCTCGGACTGCCTCCTATTGTAACAAGCGGCGGGCCGCAGCTTTAGCTTCAGCAATGATCTCCTCTTCTCCGACCACCTTGCGCTTGTGCATAAGCACTTTGCCGGCCACAATTGTCGTATCAACCACGGCCCCGGAGGCCGAATAGACAAGATCGGAGATCAGGTTGTGACCGGGGGCCATTTCCGGCCGCTCGGTATCGATCAGAAGAAGATCGGCAGGCCGTCCCGGGGCGACAACACCACCTTCAAGAGCAAAAATTTTGGCACCAGCTACCGTCGCCATACGCCAAGCCTCAGACGCGGGCTGAACCGTCGGATCATTAATCGCAAATTTCTGCAAAAGAGCGGAAAATTTCATGGTTTCAAACATATCAAGATTATTGTTACTGGCACAGCCGTCGGTGCCTAAACCCACCAGCACCCCATTCTTAATAAAATGGCGAGAATCAAAACTTTTGCCGACTGCCAGTTTCATATTTGAGATCGGATTATGAATAACTTTGACCCGATTCTTCTCTAACTCAACGACCTCATCACGATCAAGCCAGACCACATGGGTAGCCACCAATTTTTCGCTGAGCAGGCCGATATCGGCAAGATACTCAACCGGTCGCAGACCATGCATTGAGAGACAATCACGCACCTCCTGCTCGGTTTCCGAAAGGTGGAGATGAATTAAAAGATCGTGCTCAGCGGCAAAATCACGCACCCACTCTAAACCGGCCCGCGATACCGTATAGATGGCATGAGGCCCTAAGACAAACTGAATACGGTCGGAATAGTCCCGACTCGCCTGAAAAAGTTCCCGGTTGGCGGCAATCTGTTCTTTAAGACGCAGTGGATCATCAAGGTCGATAATCACCGCACTCAAGGCGGCCCGCAGCCCCATCTCCTCCACTGCACGGGCGGTACCGTGAAAATGCCAATACATATCATTGAAAAAGACGGTCCCACTCTTGATCATCTCAAGGCAGGCCAACCGGGCTCCGTGATAGACCAACTCTTCGGTCAACTTCTCCTCCAGCGGCCAGATCTTGGTGGTCAGCCAGCTCTGAAGCTCCATATCGTCAGCGTATCCCCGAAAAAGGGTCATCGCAGCATGAGTATGACCGTTATAAAGACCCGGCACCACAGCTTTCCCACCACCCGCAATCTCCTTATCAGCAACAACATCATTCAACGTTGGAGCAATCCTGCTTATCAAACCATTTTCAATCAGGATATCAACCGTCGCACCATCCAGCACCACCTGCCGCAACAACAAACTCATCAAAATCACCTTGCTTATAAAATAACTACACAGTTACAACCTGTTTACAACTACATTTATATAACCTATCGAAACATCAAAGTAAACATCTGCATA
>JAYEMC010000486.1:0-1489 GCA_034717935.1 Pseudomonadota bacterium
AAAGTCATGCATCAGATTCAAACGAGCAAATTTTATATTGGCAACAAGTTTTTTGTCAACCCGAAAACGACTGCCATCCTGATTGGCGGTAAAATATTTTTTCAGCATACTGTCGGAAACATTACGTAAACGTTCCCCATCATAAACCCCTTTTCGGGCATGCCCCAGAACATTGGTCGAAATATCGGTAGCCAAGATCCGAAAATCCCAATTTTTAAGAGCCAAATTTTCAGCAAAAGTGATTGCCAGGCTGTAAGGTTCCTCTCCAGTTGAACAACCCGCCGACCAGATCCTGATTTTTCTATCCGACTCTTTTGAACTATTTTTCTCGATAGTCGGAATAACCGTGTTGACAAGGAAATCAAAATGCTTGTCTTCGCGAAAAAAATAGGTAACGTTAGTGGAAATAGCATCGAGTAGATTAACAATCTCTTGCTCGTTATTATGACCATTGTAGAGAAGATCAAAATACTCCTCATAATTAGTGAGCCCAAGAGCACGCAAACGTTTAGCCAGACGTGAATGAACCAGATCACGCTTATTGTCGTTTAAAGTTATCCCGCAACGCTGATAAACAAAGTCGCAAAAACGGACAAAATCCTTGTCACTAATCTTATCCATGCCAATCATTACAACCCTCTAAATAGCCTAAATAGCAATTTTTAAACTTTAAACTTTGAACCTAGGAGGCTGTCTGAGAATTGGATTTTTTGCTCAAATCAAGGCATGCGAAGAAAATTACCGCAGGCATATGTATAATATTCCGAGGATAATTTTTTGAGCACAACGCAGAGTTGGGGAAAAAAGACATTCTCAGACAGCCTCCTAGTCATTTATCTCATCCGACGATTCCTCCGTCACCCGGTCGGATGAACAGACTCGATCGATATCAAGGATAATAACCACTTTATCTTCAAGTTTACCCAAACCCTTGATACAATCCCGACTAATTTCGGAAGAAAAGACCGGAGCGTTTTCAATCTGATCATCCCGCAGGTTGACCACGGCATCAACGGCATCAACAACAACACCCATTGAAACAGGGCCAGCCTCACCGGCAATTTCAACCACGATGATACAGGTTCTAACGTCGTATTCCCGCGCCGACAAAACAAACCGCTTACGCAAATCTGCAACCGGAATCACTTTACCACGCAGGTTAATCACCCCGATCAGATACTCTTCGGCTCCAGGCACCTTAGTCACTTCCTGGATCCCGATAATCTCTCTCACCTTAAGAATATCAAGACCATACAACTCATCTGCAAGATGAAAACTCAGATACTTATTTTCATTCCCGGAAGCAGTTGTTACTTCCGCTATACTGGCTTGCTCTTCCATAATAAAAACCTATATTTAATCAGCAAAACGATTTTCAGGTCAACTTTCGAATAAGCCGGCGACATCTAATATCAGACCAACCCGGCCATCCCCCATAATTGCTCCACCGGCAATGCCGGGCAGATCTTTGAGTCGTTCACCTAGACTT
>JAYEMC010000486.1:1499-7808 GCA_034717935.1 Pseudomonadota bacterium
ACTTTTAATGACGATCTCCTGTTTACCGACCAGTTCATCAACCAGGAGACAGAACTGTTCACTCTCATGCTCAACAACCACCACCAGAGTTTCCCAGGGATTGGCCGTCTGAGCCTCACTCTGAAACACCTGATGCAGACGAACCAGAGGCAAAAGATGATCACGCACTTTAATCAACTCACCCTGCCCCTGCACCGTATGGTACTGTTCTTTCAAGGGGCGTAAGGATTCGACCACATTGAGGGTCGGAATAATGTAACGCTCATGACCGACTATCACCACCATACCGTCAATAATCGCCAATGTCAAAGGCACTTTAATAGTCACGACCGAGCCTTGCCCGGAGCTTGAATCAATCTCTATCACACCGCGAAGTTTTTCAATCGCTTTTTTTACGACATCCATGCCGACCCCGCGGCCCGAGACATCAGTAATCTTGTCAGCCGTCGAAAACCCAGGTGCCAGAACCATATTACAGAGTTCTTGATGGGTCGGCTGATCATTTTCACTGAGCAACCCCTTCTCAATCGCTTTCTCTCTGATCTTTTCGAGATTAAGACCACGCCCATCATCAATAATTTCAATAATCACATTACCCCCGCCATGATAAGCTTTAAGGGTAATGGTTCCATTATCACTCTTACCTGCAGCCCGACGATCCTCAGGAGTTTCAAGACCATGATCAGCTGAATTTCTGATCATATGTACCATCGGATCATAGATCAGATCAACCATATTCCGATCAATTTCAGTCTCCTCACCAAACATCACCAGATCAATCTCTTTTTCGGTTTTTTTGGCCAGGTCACGTACCAGGCGCACCATTTTACCAAAGGTCTGCTTGATCGGCACCATCCGCATCGACATCGCAACCTTTTGCAATGATGATGTAATCCGGCCCAACTGGGCCATATTCTCGGTCACCTTCCTGGTTGCCAATCCGGCGATATCGGGATCCTGATGAATCATCGCCTGAACAATCACCAGCTCCCCCACCATATCAACCAGGTTGTCGAGTTTTTCCATATCCACTTTTATTGAAGAAGCGCCACTGCCGGCACCGGCAACATCTTTTTTCTGTTTTTGTTGGCGGATCGCCCGGGCCACGGTTTTAACATCAGTCTTTTTTTGCTCGACTAAAATTTTGCCAATCTTTTTCGAGGATTTCTCCGGTTCAGCGGCGGCAGTGACCCGCTGTTCAGTCAAGGCTCCTTCAAGATCTCCAGAGCTTATAACCCCCTCTTCAACCAGAATCTCACCAATTTTCGGAGCCGGCGGCACATCTTCAACGATCACACCATCATCAGCATCATCAGCTTTTCCACCTCCCAAAAGCACTTGGTGAAGAGCGTCAACACGTCTAAGGAAGGGTTTAACCGGCATACTCTCAAGCTCACCCCCGTCAAGAGCAAAGTTAAGCTGTTCAAGCATTTTTTTCAAAAAATCAACCCCATCAAGAATCAAGTCGGTGGCATCACCATCCAAGTTGAATTTCTGATTCCGGGCATCATCAAGCAGATTTTCCAGATGATGAGCAATTACATTCATCTGTTTAAGATTCATAAAACCGGAGACCCCTTTAATTGTGTGAAAAGGGCGAAAAATAGAATTTAAGATTTCAAGGTTTTCAGGATCCTGCTCCAGATTAAGAATATTCTCCTCTATCGTATCGAGATGTTCGTTAGATTCGGCAATAAAGCCCTGGTAAAGATCCTGGTCCTGACTAAAATCGACCCCGACAAAAAGTTCATCGTCCGAATCTTGGGATTGATCTTCATCAACAGATTCCGTACCAGCTTCGACAACAGGTTCTTCAACCACAACACTATTTTTTGCCTCAACCTGCTCTATAGACTTTTTAGACTCCACGGAAGCCGCGTTATCACAACTGTCGGCACCATTGCGTAAAACCTCCTGTATCTCTGAGATTAATCGAGAAAGCAGTTCAATTGATTTTTCCGGTTCTTTGAACTCCTCAAAAATGATCGTTACAATGGCATCCCGAAACTGTTCGACTCGGGGTAACAGGTATTCGAATCCAGCGCTGACATCAGGTTTCTCCAACTCATCAATACTATTGAGTAACGGCCCCAGACTGGAAAGATCCCCAGGCTCAAGCATAACCACATCAGCAGCCAGATCGTTCAACAGTTGGACAATTTTTTCTTGTGACATAAAATACCTCTTGAATATTCTCAAACCTGTTATCTAACAGGTACATATGTATAAGAAATAGCATGTCTCCACTGGTTTGTCCAGCAAATGAATTCCATTAAACAAACTTTCAGGTTGACATATTTTACCCCGATTGACTATAATCTCTGCCCTTCATTATCATCATCATCTTTCAATTATATTAAGGTACCATTAGCAACCATGAGTATTCTCAATATCGATGTCTATCCAGCCTCGGTTTTAAAAAAGAAAACCGAAAAAATTTTGGAGATTGACGACAACATCAGGCAACTGGCCCAAAACATGCTGGAGACCATGTACCAAGCCCCGGGAGTCGGCCTGGCTGCGCCCCAGATAGGCCGTTCAATCAGTCTTGTAGTAGCCGACCCGGGTGAGAAAGACGAACCTGCGCCACTCGTCCTGATTAATCCCGAAATCACCGCCTACGAAGGTCGAGCCGGCATCACCGAAGGCTGCCTGAGTGTTCCCGACTACACCGCCGAGGTTCCTCGCCATCAGAAAATAGTTGTCAAAGCCTACACCCTAGATGAAAAAGAGGTGAAATTGACCCTGGAAGACTTTCCGGCAATCGTCCTTCAACATGAACTCGACCACCTCCAGGGCATTCTCTTTATCGATCGGATCAGCCGTTTGAAACGGAGTATCTATGATCGTAAATTTAAAAAAGGAACCCTTACTCAATCATGAAAATCTTGCTCCTTGCCTCCGGGGAATTTGCCATCCCGACCCTGGAATTACTCGCTGGCCACCGGCCGGAAATCGATCTAAAACTCTTCTCTCAACCGAATCAGGCGAAAGGCCGAGGCCGCAAAAATGCCCCGACTCCGGCTAAAGAAGCAGCTTTAAAACTCGGCCTCAATGTCGAAACACCCAAAAATATTAATGATCCCGAGAGCCACCAACAGATTGCAGAATTTGCTCCGGACTATCTAATTTTAGTAGATTACGGCGCCAAACTGAGTCCGGCAACAATCGCCTTGCCGAAAAAGGCCGCGATCAACCTCCACCCCTCTCTATTACCCGCCTACCGGGGCCCGGCCCCGATGCCTTGGGCTTTAATTAATGGTGAACCGATGACCGGCGTCACCACCCAACTTATCGGAGAAAAGATCGATTGCGGCAATATTCTACTCCAGGAACCGAGCTTTATTTTCGACCATGAAACTCTGCCTCAACTATCCCACCGCCTGGCTCTTCTCGGGGCACCACTGGTCTGGCGCACAATTTGTGAGTGGGAAGCTGACAAATTAGAACCCCTCATCCAAGATGAACGCCTCGCGTCATTGGCCCCCAAATTCAAAAAAGAGGATGGACTTATCAACTGGAAAGCCCCGGCGGAAAGTCTTTTCAACCGCATCAGAGGTTTGAATCCCTGGCCCGGCACGTATACCTTTCATCGCGGCAAGAGAATTAAAATAATCGAATCCCGCCCCGTTCAAGCATCCCACATTTTAGCCCCCGGAGCCATTTTGGTCGATAACGACAAACTTCTGGTTGGCTGTGGACAAGCCGGCATTTTAAGCATTGAACGCCTCCAGGTTGCAGGCAAACCGATCCGCACGGCCAGTGAATTTTTACGTGGTTACAAAGCCCGGGATAATGATTTTTTCGGCACAAAATAGATGAAAACTCCAGCCCCATCTCAACCGAACAACTTGCAATCTTCCAAAAAAAGGATCTTCATCGGCCTTTTAGGGCTTACATTCGCCCTGATCATGCTGTTTATCCTGGTTGGCGGCTGGATTGCGACAATTGGACTAAACCATCTCCATCCCAGCCTGACCTTAATCGCCTGGGCTATTGCCGGATTTGCTTTTATCTTTTTAAGCGGCATTATTTCGGCCTTGATTTTATCCATTATCCTGGAAAAAGATTTTCCTTTCACCCAAAAAATTCGCGGTTTAGGAATCAAACTATTCCTCCCCTTGATGGAGATTCTCGGCCCCCGCTTAGGCGTTCCGAAAGATATTGTACGCAACTCCTTCATCGAAATCAACAACCGCTTGCTACTCTCCAGACACCGCCACCAGATCCTGCCGGAACGTCTGCTGATACTGCTGCCCCACTGCCTGCAAAAAGCTAACTGTCAACGTCGCATTACCACCAGCATCGACAATTGTCAGCACTGCGGCAGGTGCAACATTGATGCCCTGATAAAACTTGCCGAAACCTATAAAACCCACATCGCTGTCGCAACCGGCGGCACTCTGGCCCGTAAAATTGTCCGCGATCACAAACCGAAAATGATTATTGCAGTAGCCTGTGAACGCGATCTGACCAGCGGCATTCACGACACCTTCCCTCTGCCGGTCTACGGCATTCTCAACCAACGCCCCGAAGGGCCATGCTGGAACACCAAAGTCGACGTTGCTGAAGTAGAAAAAGTTTTGCAAACATTCTTGATGGCGTCGTAAAAATTTCGTTACTTTTTACGCCCCGATGGAAGAGCCTTTGGGGTATGATCATTTTTTAGAAAGATTATAAATATGTCAACAACCTCTTTCGTTCATGAGCTAAAAACTCTTGCCGCAGCTCTGTCTGAATCTAAAACCATTCACATCAGTGGCCTGCAGGGCTCAGCCCCGGCCCTGCTCCTGAGTCGCTTAAGCATCTTGCCGAACTCCGGATTTATCATCATCAGTGATGATTTTCAAAAAAGTCAGGATCTTTGCCGTGATGTTGCCGCCTATCTTGAAATAGTACCAACTGAAAACCCTGCCCCCGAACTTATCACCTTGCCCCCGCTACCGCGCCTGGCCTACCGACTAACATTACGCAGCGGCCGCATTGAACGTGAGCGCATCAAGGCCCTGGCTAAAATCCGTAAACTTAAAAATTTCCTCTGTTTCACGACAATTGCGGCCTATGCTGACCGCCTGCCCGCTCCGGCCGGTTTCTATCAGCGTTTCTCACGCCTTGAATGGGGCCAGACTATTGATCGGGAAAAACTTTTCAACCAACTTGAAGAGTCGGGCTATGTCCGCGTCCCGGTAGTTGATGAGCCCGGCGATTACAGTGTCAGAGGCGGCGTCATTGATATTTTTTCAACCCTGCATGAAGAACCCATACGCCTCGATTTTTTCGGTGATGAAATTGAATCGATCCGGCCCTTTGATCACCTGACCCAACTCAGCAAAAAGCGTGAATGTGAATATATGAAGATCGGCCCGGCTCGGGAAGTTTTAGCGCCGCCCGACCTTGACCAGGCCAGACAAAGAGTACGGCAACGTTTCGTCGAACTCAACGATTCCCATATCGCTTTAGGCCCTGCCTTAGAGGAACTCAGCCAGAGTCCCAACCGCCCCGGTTTTGAAGCCTGGCTCCCGGCCTTCGAAGAGCAATGGCATTCACTTATCGATTTTTTCCCGGGCGACAGCGTTGTTATCTTCATCGACCCTCTGGAACTCAAAGAGCAATTTGAAGATCTCAACCAGCAGTTCAATGAGGGTTATGAGCGGGCATTAGGTGAGCAACGCTTAATCTATCCTCCCGACGCCTATTTGATGCCGTTGGAAATTGCGCTCAAGGGCCCCGACAACCGTGGCATTATCAATATAAATGAACTTAACTATACAATCAAACTCAACTCCAATTCGGCCACTCTTAACGACAGACTTGATGAAAACACCTGTGAGCTGAGATTTAAAACTCGCGACAATATCTACCTTAAAAACAGCATCAGCCAAGCAAGTGCGACAGACGGTGAAACCCCCTTAAGCGCGGCGGCAACCCTGCTCAAGGAACACCTGGCTCAAGGTTACCGTGTTTTCCTGGCGGGCCGCAACCAGACGACCAGCGAACGCCTAAAAGCCCTGCTTCTGGATTACGGTCTGCCGGCAGACCCGGTTCCGGATACCATCGACGACTCAGCTGGTGGTATCACCTTGAAAACCGTCCGCTTAAGTCGCGGAGTTCAGCTGCCGACCGAGAAAACCCTCTTTTTAAGTGATACCGACCTCTTTGGTTCTAAACAAAAAGTCCGGGCCCCAGCCAAGCACCGCCAAGAGAGCCGTGAGGCCTTTTTTGACGATTTTGCCGAAATTAAACTAGGCGACAAAATCACCCACATCGAACACGGTATCGGCTGTTATCGGGGCCTGAAAACCCTGACCG
>JAYEMC010000487.1:0-7756 GCA_034717935.1 Pseudomonadota bacterium
CGGGCTCCGAGCTCACGATCCATCATAAAGAGACCGTGGCCCTGATCACCAACCATTTTCAATTTCTGCAAAACTGCGTCAACTGAAGCTTCCTCTTCGACCTGCTCGGTGACAAACCATTGGAGAAAGATATTGGTCGCATGGTCTTTTTCAGCAATTGCAATATCGACCAGGCCATTGATCAAAGCCGTCACCTTCTGCTCATGCTCCAACGTCGCGGCAAAAGCTGCAACCGGATTCGTCCACTGGGTTTGCGGCGCCTCAATCGCACTCAACAGAACCCGACCGCCGCGTTCATGGATAAAATCATAAATCTTCATGCCATGAACCATCTCTTCCTGAGCCTGAGCCTTCATCCACTGAGCAAAACCGGGCAAATTAACCGACTCAAAATAGGCCGACATCGACAAATAGAGATAGGCCGAATAGATCTCGGCATTTACCTGTTCATTCAAAGCTTTTTCAACTCGTTCATTAATCATGATTTTCTCCTTTTTTTATGGTCCAACGGACAATTTGTACCTGACTAATGCGGGAATTACTCCCGCAACCCAAAAGTTATTACAAGGCCCGCAAATAAGTGCTCTTATCAAAACGTTTTCATGTTAAAAAACAAGAAAACAACCTGTAAGGCACTAAAATACCTTTTCGAGAATATCTATCATAGTCACGCCATAAACACAACTGAATTTATCATGATTAATTATTGACGGTTTTTCTTATAGAGTTGAACATCCGGGGCCAGAGAGCAGAGAGGCTCTATTATTTTAAAAACAGATTGCCCATGTTTGCCGACCTGGGGCAGGAGTTCTGTAAAAAAAGAGCTCACATCGTCAATTTCAATCATGCCGCCGTGAGCTAAAAGCAATTTTTTGACCGGCAAACAAGCCATCCGCTTGAGGGTCGCCGTCATCAGCTCAGGAAAAAGGGTGGGAAAAGGCAATACAATCTTTCCCCCGAATTTAACAACCAGATCACCGGCATAGAGCAGCTCTTCTTCCGGATGATAGAAAACCATGTCATAAAGAGTATGGCCAGGAGCCGCATAGGCTATCCAGTCGGGAAATCCAGGCAAAGCCTGGCCGTCAGTGAGCCGGTAATCGGGTTTAAGCCGCCGGGGATACCAGGCCCGCTCTAACTTGCCAAACTGCTGACGGGCGGAATAGTGCCCGAGAAGAGTATCGACAATATGCTGACTGGCGCCGCGAAAACCTCGATACCACTGATCGATATCGACATGCGCAGCTATTTGGGTACGAAAACGACGCCGGAGCAAAGGAGCACCACCGGCATGATCGGGATGCATATGGGTAACCAGAGCCAGGCTGATCTCTCCCGGCAAGCACCCCATTTCACTATTCATATATTTTTCAATACGAACCGCATCATAACGGGCGCCCCCATCAAGCAACAAAACCCGTTCTTGATATTCTACCAGATAGAGGGTCGCAATATAACCCTTGATTTGATGTAAAGTGAATAGATATTCATTCATAAACCCATTCTACATCCTTACAGCCAAAAGTAAAGAAAAAAAGAGGAGCTAAAAAAGCTCCTCTTTTTTTCTTTACATATCGGTAACTATTTTAATCGGTGCGATTGGTAATCTCGATAAGATGATAGCCAAAATCGGTCTTTACCGGCCCGTGCACCTTACCCACTTCGGCATTAAAAACCACGGTATCAAATTCCGGCACCATCTGGCCGGGAGAAAACTCACCCAAAGCGCCACCCTGCTGCCCGGAGGGACATTTTGAATTAGCAGCCGCCACCTTGGCAAAATCTTCTCCGCCTTCAATCTGTGATTTAAGTTCCAGACAACCCGCTTCAGTCTCCACCAAAATATGTCTTGCACTTGCTTTTGCCATGTTGATCTCCTTAGAAATTATTTAGGAAGTCTATCTATCAAAAGAACAACCTCCCAAGTTTAGATGAAAAATCTTTAAATTGTTACGACAAAACTAAAAACCGCGCCGCAATACCATAAACAGACAATAAATGTAAAGAGTAAGTCATTAATAATAACCATCGCAACCTGAAAAGGCAAGACCTTGACAACAGAAGTCGGGCTAAGGTATGAAAGCTGGTATCGAATCGACCATCCCGTACTTAAAGACCAAGTGGTGGTTGACCTTCTCCAAGTAGACAACCATATCCTGGCCTTTACCAAAAGTGCCGCTTATCAGGCTGATATCGATAACGGGCCGCCGACATTTACCTCTCTGACTTTACCTCGTGACCTGAATGAAGTCCCCACAGCGCCGCTTTTCCGCTGGCTTTTAAAGATTCATGACGGCTCCATTTTCGGCCTTCCCGGCCGCCTCTTTGTTGACTTTCTTGGCCTGATCCTCATTTTCATCTGTCTCTCAGGAGTACTTATCTGGTACGTTCCCTGGCGCAAACGCCGCCGCAAACCAACCCTCCTTTCAGGGAAAATATTTGCCCTTAATTTTCGCTGCCACCTGAAACTCGGTATCGTCAGCGCCCTCTTCATTGCAATTATTGCTTTAAGCGGCACCCTCGTCCGGCCGCCCCTTTTAATTGCGATTGTCCGCCTGACGATTCCCGCAAGCCTCATGCCCGGAATCGATCCTGACAACCCCTGGGCTGATCAAACTCAGCGAGCTGCCTACCTGAAAGAAAAAAAAGAGCTCGTCATAGCCAGTAAACAAGGACTTTTTGAGGCCCTCTCTACTGGCTGATTATTCCGCTGGGCGGCATCTCCCTACTCATCATCCTCTTTAGCGGCCCCCTGAACTGGACTAGACGAAGACGGCGCCGGGAATGGTTAGATCCATAATCACAACATCAAAAGCTCTTCCTGACCGACAACAACACTGCTTATAGCTGTTTTAAGAGAGGGGAGTTTTTCGGTGGATTGCGCTACTGTTACATATACTCAAAACGTTTACGAAAACGGATAATTTGATAGATAAAGAAAGGACCGCCCAAAAGTGACGTTAAAACCCCTACCTTGAGGTCGACCGGAATAACCAGACGAACCAAAAGATCGGCATAAGCCAGAAAGACCGCCCCTAAAAGTCCGGCTAACGGAATCAGTCGACGATTGTCGGGGCCAACCACGGCTCGCACCATATGGGGTGCAACCAGGCCGACAAAACCGATAACCCCGGCGACCGCAATCGCTCCCCCGGTCATCATTGAAGCCGCAAAAAGAAGGACATTGCGCACCCGACCGACCTCAACTCCGAGATTGGCGGCGCTCTCTTCACCGAGCATCAGGATATTGAGATCACGCACATAACATAAGATCAACACCAGCGAAGCAAACGCCGTCAGCGCCACAATTTTAACGTGCATCCAGTTACGGTTATTGAGATCACCCATCAACCAGGTAACAATAACGCGACCGACATCAAATTCTCTGGTACTCAAGGTTATGACAAAAGAGGTCACCGCCCCGAGAATCAAGTTTAAAGCAATACCGGCCAGAAGCAACGTGGCAATTGAAGTGCGGCCCGCGCTGGTGGCAATGACATAAACTGTTATCAAAGTCGCCAGGGCACCGCTTACAGCCATAATCGGCAAAACCGCCGCACAAATTGCCGTTAAGCCCAAATAGATGGCTAAAACCGCCCCTAAAGCCGCACCGGAACTGATCCCGATAACCCCGGGACTGGCCATCGGGTTTTTAAAAATCCCCTGCATTACGGCCCCGGCGACCGCCAGCGAAAAACCAACCAGAGCCGCCGCTAAAACCCGGGGCAGGCGCCCATCCCAAACAATCGCAATCTCGACCTGAGAGGGCATGCCCGCAATCGGCAGACCGCATTTTGCCAAAATAATTTCCGCAACGCGACTGCTTTCAAGCGCCCAGGAGCCATGCGTTAATGAGAAAACTACGCCGCCGACAAGCAGGAAAATCAACAACAGCGCCAGGCCAACAGTCGTCAATTTTCTCCGTTCAAAGCTTGATAATGAATTATTACTCATCGGGGTATACGATACCGGCCAAAAGATTAGCCCCGAGCAGGAGAAATTGCGAATTGATACGCAGATAGAGACCAGGAATCGTTAAAATCCGATCATCCTTGACCGCCCGGGCATGGCGCAAGAGCGGGTCTACCTTAAGTCTTTGTTTAAGATTACTCTCTAAAGGAACAATAATCATCTCCGGATCCCATTTCAGCAGGGTTTCGTGATCAATCTGTTTCCACGATTTAATCCCCTGCTCGGCCCCGACATTGACCGCCCCGATAAGCTCACAGAGTGAGGTAAAGTTTGAGGCCAAGCCGGGAATATAGCCGCCATGATCATAGTAGAGCAAGCGCAAAGGCCTCTCTTGCAAAGGCAGGGCGGCCTGCAAAAAAGCCCTTTTTTGGGCGATTATATCAAGTAAAGCCTCGGCATTAGCACTTTCTCCGATAACCTGGCCTAAGACTTTGATCTCTTCAATGACCGAATCAAGTGAGTCGGGAGAGCCGAGATCAAGGGTTGGAATACCGGCTTGACGAAGTCTCTGTTTGAAAAGAGCATCGGAAAAAGCGACCGTAAAGACCATATCGGGCCGGCTTGCAATAACCAGCTCACTCTCTTTAGAATTAAAAATCCGCCCGCTTTTCGCCACCTCATCCGCAATCATCGAAAATTTCGGATCGGCCGCCACCTCATTAAACATCAGCAGACGCTGACGCGGACAGATAGCCCAAAGAATTTCGCTGATCCCGACCGAATGTGGGATAATCCGAACCGGAGCCTTGACAACGGTAACGGTTTTCGTCTCGACATTAAAAATCTCACGACGATAATCATAAACCCGATGCGTAAAACTTATCTCACGAGGCCATTTTTCCGCAAGTTTGGCCTTGCCCCTGACCTGACTGAGATCTTTAAAGAGTTGCTCCATCGGCAGAGGGGTTGACGGCATCACCCACTCCTCCCCGGCTACCGGAGGGATGGCAGTGGAGAAAGTAAACAAGATGAGCAACAGAAAAATAGTCGTCAGAGCTGTAAATTTCACCATATTAAAACTACCTCGGCAAACTCTGAAATTCAAGAAAATCATCGATTTTTGCGAGACTGACCCGAAAAACCTTTTCCAGAGCAACATCCGTAAAAGCTTTTTCGCTTGGCCCGTAATAGTAGATCGCGCCATCTTCAAGAATCGTAATGGTATCGCAAAAACGACGCGCCTGATTGAGGTCATGGACTGAGGTGAGGATGGTTTTACCCTGTTTTTTCAACTCCAGCAACAACTCCATAATCGCTAGAGAGTTGCCAATATCGAGGCTCGCCGTCGGTTCATCCAGCAGAATCAGGGCGGCCTCCGTCGCCAGAGCTCGGGCGATCAAGACCAACTGCGCTTCGCCACCTGAGAGTTCGGTTACCGAACGCTCCCGCAGATTGGTGGTATTGGTCTCCTGCAAAGCCCGTTCAACCACTTCCAAGTCATGGCTGTTTAAAGCCTGAAATCGTTTAAGGTGAGGATAGCGCCCCATCAGGACAAGATCATAAACGCTAATCGGGAAGTTGACCTTAGGATTCTGCGGCACCAGACTAACCAGAGAACTTAAGCGACGCCGGGCCATGTTTTTACAATCTTGACCCAAAAGCTTCACTTCTCCCGCTTGGGGACGATAAATACGACAAATATTTTTCAGCAGAGTCGTTTTACCGGAGCCGTTAGGCCCGACCAGGCCATGGATCCGGGCCGCCCCGTAACTTGCCGTTATATCCCGCAAAATCGGCCGGCCGCCGAAAGAGAAAGAGAAAGAGAGATGTTTAATTTCCAGCATGATTTAAAGTGACTTAGTTCTATTCCGAGTTCTATTCCGGTTCTATTCCGGGGACACCTTACTTATCTCTACGAACATTTCCAGTCACGGCTTGGAACTATTTACTTGAGATAAGAGAGGTGTCCCCGGAATAGAACGTTATAATAGGCAAGCGGCAGTATGAATTTGGCGATCACCACCAGAGTCAGCCCCAGTAAAACGGCTCCCATGATCGGAATAGAATTAAGTCGGCCTGGAGATAAAGAGGTCAACAACAAAGCTCCCCATAGAAAAAACTGGCCGAGCAGGAGCTGCACATTCTGGGAAAGAGCATAGATCACCCAAAAATTGGCTGATAAATCAGCACACTTCCCATTCCGCAACGAGATCTCGATAATTTTGAACCAGGTTCGCCCCTCAAGAATCTGGGCCGATCCATCACAAATATGATGGAGAAGATAGAGTGCAACCAGAAGATAACTAGCCCACGAAAGATCGCAAAAGAGCCACTTAAAGACCGGCGGAAAACAGCAGAAAAGAAAAAGCCCACCTAAGGCCTGACCGCATCCGACTCCAACCTGAGCCTTGATAAGACGCGGGATCTGGCCCAGCGAAGAGAGCGAAGATTCAAGATGATCGATAAAACCAGAGGTATAATTACTGCTGATTACCGAGATCCCTGGATAGGCGAATTTTACGGAAACCCCAAGCATCGCCGCTACTTTGAGTTCATCTTCAGCCATCGTAAACATGGTGTAGAGAACCACCCCCTCCATCATATTCTTACCGATGGTATAGAGGATGTTGCCGAGTTCGCCAAAACGATAGAGCGGCACCTGTAGCAGAGCTTGAAAATAGAGCCTTATTTTCCCGGCCAACTTCGGCACTTGATAATTCTTAAGCGGCTTTCCGGTTTTATCGCTCATTTAGATGATCAGAAACTATCTAAAGTGCCATTGGCTTGCAAATATTTAACTACAGCGCCGGCTTTGGCCAGGTTTCCCGGTTTGGCCGCCAGACGTTTGTCAAGATCAGCCTGAGAAGAGACAAAACCCGGAGCTTTTTTGTAGAGTACCGGCTGCACAAACCATTGACCCGGCAAAGCCTTTTTCATGACCTTGACCAAGGTTTTCTGATAACCCATTTTTTCAAGACGGGTAATCCAAATCCGGTTTTCAGCCCGATCCAGCATCGGCAAGTCATTGGAGCTGTCGCCGGCAATCAGGAAAGGACGCTCAACCGTGATATATTTCATAATATTGGCAACTTTACCGAAATAGCCGTTCATAGGATGACAGATTTGCGGAGTCAGGTGAAAATGGGCCAGCTCAGCAACATCAAGCTGAGCATATTTTTCATTCTCTTTGACCAGATAAGGATCTTTACATAACAGACCACTGCGATCATCAATCATCAAACAGCTGATACCAATAACATTTTGTGCCGGAATCGCCAGATCCTTACCATGTAAAGCCTGAATTCCGGGGTTCAGTTTATTAAGTACCATCCACCTGACGGTATGCACATTACTGGCGGAAGAAACATAAACCTGATAACCGTTTTTCAAAAGCACGCCATAGAGATCGACCATTTCAGGATAGAAAAAAGGCATCCGGTAGCCGTTGATCTTGGTCTCTTTAAGATCAGCACTTTTGCTATCACTCTCACTAACTCCATCAGCAAAAGCTTTCTCGGTATACGGGAGCCAATCAGCCGGACTCATCGGTGCCATAATCTGCACCACCCAACCGTAACCGTTCTCATAAGGAGTGGTTTCCAAGTCATGATGTTTGGTCGCCGAAAGAAAATCTTCATAATAGGCCGGCAGATTCTTGGCCGTGTCTATTGTGATTTTTTTGCCGTCCAGCATAAAAGAGGCCGGATCAATACATTTGTTGGACGAAGCCGCTATCGCGACAGGCAAAAACCCGCCTCTTACAGGTAGAGATTGTAACTTCTGATATTTTTGCGGTAAAAAGTTAATAGCAACATCATTGTTTGCTAGTAACTTAAACCGTAAC
>JAYEMC010000488.1:0-7711 GCA_034717935.1 Pseudomonadota bacterium
CGCCACCGGGCGTTCAGGCGGTTTCCCTCCACTTCTTAAGTAAAATTTCTGTTTTTCCAGCGCTCATTACGCTGAAATTGAAGAACTCGCTCGTGCCTCACTCAAACAGCTTCAATTTCGGACGCTCCATTCGCTGGGAAAAACGACGAAATTTTACGAGACGTTCCGAGAAACCGCCTGAACGTCCTACATGTTGAAGCGTTACAAATTGATTCCATTTTAAAAAATTGCCGGTACTGCATGTTGAATTACAGCAGCAATAATTTTTCCACTTAAAGGGCCCAGAATAATAATGACGGCGGCCGTGATCAAGATCGGGATCAACATGCTGGCCGGAGCCTCATCGCGGGCGATAATTTCCTCTTCATGATCGTGACCATGGGCGCCGCTGCCCAGCGGCGCCAAATAAGCTTTTTCAATGATGCGGAAGAAGAGTATCGCGTTAATCAGGCTGCTGCCCAGTAACGTAATTGCAAAAACCCACTGCTTGGCCGCAATAGTCCCCATAATCAGGTACCATTTACTGAAAAAACCGCAGGCCGGGGGGATACCGCACATCGAGAGGGCAACGATGACAAACGCTGCCATCGTCCAGGGCATCTTTTTATTGAGATTTTGGAAGTGATAGATCTCTCGGCCGTGACCTTTGTAGGAGATGGCTCCGATCACGAGAAAGAGGCAGAAGATCATGCAGGCGTCATTAACGATATGCAGGATAGCGCCGGTTAAACCGGCCCGATTCATAACGCTGATGCCCATAACGATATAGCCGACTTCGGCGACCATGATATAGGTCACCATCCTCTTAATATCGGTTTGGGCCAGGGCTTTGATACCGCCGACAATGATGGCAACCACCGACAACCAGCTGAGAATCGTGGCCACGGGAACGATTGAGATGGTGAATTCGGGTTGAAAAAGGGTAAACATGATGCGAATCAGGAGATAGGCTGCGACTTTGGTCATCAGCGGAGCAATCAGGGTGCTGACAGAATTTGGGGCTGTAGTATAGGCATCCGGCATCCAGAAGTGGAGCGGGAAAAGTCCCATTTTAATAGCAATGCCAGTGGTGAAAAAGGCAAAGCCGACAAGAATCATTTGCGAGTGGTAAAGATTGGGCAGAATGGTTGCGAGATCAGCAATATTAAGGGAACCGGTTGCCATGTAGAGATAACCGACTCCAAGCAGGTAAAAGCTGGCACCGATAGTGCCGATGATGATGTAGTTGAACGTCGCCATCGGAGCCCCGTCTTCTCCGTGGGCGATAAGACCGTAGCCGGAGAGCGAACTGATCTCAAGAAAGACAAAAATATTGAAAAGATCGCCGGTAATGACAATGCCCATCAATCCGGTAATCTGGAGCAGGATCAGGGTGTAGAAGTGGGGTTCCTTACCGCGCATCTCGATCGAGACCCCGGCTTTTGCATTAATGGTTGCGAGCAAGCCGACAACCGCAATTAAAACCAGCATCAGGGCACTTAAATGATCAATATGATATGCAATACCCCAGGGCGGCTCCCAGCCGGCAAGATTGTAGCCAAAGGGGCCGCTCTTGATAATCCGTAAGAGCGAGCCGATGGCGGCATAGACCGGAACGGTCAGAATCATCAACGCCCAGGGACGGCAGAGCTGGCGATAACGCCAGCCGATAACCGGGGTCAGGAAGGCCCCGAGTAACGGGGCGATAATAATTAAAGCAGGAAGTTGATCGCTCATTAAATACTAAATTTAAAAGTTTATTAGGTTATAAATTGTGGTCAGGTGCCTAACGTCTTATATGCAGCGGCCTCTTTTCTGATGGCCATGATCTCATCCTCTTCCAAGGTGTGGTAACGTTTGTAAATCAGGATTAGCGTTGCCAGGGCAACCCCGGTAGTTGCGATTGAGACCACAATTGCGGTCAGCATCAGGACATGCGGTAACGGATTTAGATAGTCGGCTACCTGAATGAGCTGTTCACCATGGCCGTGACCGTCCCCCAAAAGAATGGGAACCGTAGCTCCGCCTTTCTTGACCCCCATAGAGACGAAGAGGAGGATAATAGAGGTCTGGAAGATGTTCATGCCGATCAGTTTCTTGACCAGATTGCGTTTACCCATCATGGCGTAAAGGCCGATCATCATGAGGACAACATAGATCCAGTAATTATATTTGGCTAAAATGTACTCAAGCATCTATTTGCCCTCGCCCTTTTTTCTCTTTTCTAACCCGGCGCAAAAGAAAGAGACAGGAGATAGAGGCCGTAAAAATGACGGCTGACTCTCCTAATGTGTCGTAACTCCGGTAGTCGGCCAGAACCGCCGAGACAATATTGGGGGTGGCGGTCAGCTTGGTCGCTTCAAGGATATAGCGGGGCGAAACATGAGAGTTGGGCGGTGAGTCGGGATCGCCCCAGGCCGGCATGTCGTGGGTACCGTAGATCAGCAGGGCCCCAGTCATGATGACCGCAATCAAGGAGATCATTTTAAACCAGTTCTTCATCAATCCTTAGACCTCCGGGAGGTTTTGTTAATCGCCGCAATAAAGAGTACTGTGCCAATTCCGGCGCCCACCGAAGCTTCGGTGAAGGCGACATCAACGGCTCCCATTTCAGTCCAGAGCAGGCACATGAAAAAGCTATAGGCTCCGAGGATGATGACGGCACTCATAAGGTCTTTAATGTTGATAGCGGCAATCGCGCAGATGACAATAAAGATCAGCAGGACAAGATCAAGTTGCCAGATCATGAGTTATCCTCCTTTTTTGTCCAGGGTTTGACGCCGCAGCGAAAAGCCGCCCGGCAGATAGAATGGGTGCCGGTCGGGTTGGCTATGAAGACAAAGATCGCGATCAAAATAAGTTTAAAACTGTCCAGAGTTAAACCATGATGAATAGCCAGGCCGCAGAGACAGAGAGAAACAGCTAACGTATCGCTTTTAGCAGTGGCATGCATGCGGGTGTAGAAATCCGGGAAACGTAAGATTCCGACAGCCCCGGTCATAAAAAAGAAACAACCCAGGCAGATAAAGAGTACGGCAAAGGCATCGGCGATATTCATCTAGATCTCTCCTTCCGTTTCAAAATAGCGGGCGGCGGCCAGAGTGCCGAGGAAATTAAGGATGGCGTAGACCATGCTGATGTCAATAAACATGGCGACCCGTTCATAGAGAAAACCTATTAAAATCAGGATTACCAAGGTTTTAGTGCCGATGGCGCCTACCGCAACCATGCGATCGATAACCGTAGGGCCGACAATCGCCCGGTAGAGACAGGGCAAAATCACCAGGCAGAGGAAGAGGCTGACACCAAGAAAGAAGCTATCCATCGACTTTGTCCTCAGTTATTGTTTCTCCCTGCGTTGTTTCTACAGGTTTTAGCGTCATCTCCGAGGGTTCGTCAGGGAGTTCTCCGGCCGTGGCAATATCAAAAAAAATTGAGGTCATGCAGGCCATAACGGCAACGCCGACACCAATTTCAACACCTAAAATTCCAAGCGAACGAGCTTGAGGGGTGCCGACCTTGAGGAAAAGGTCAAGTTTTTCGTAATCGAGAAAATTACCTCCGAGGAGCAGGCATAAAAGACCTATGCCGCCATAAATGAAGACGCCGCAACTGCAGAGCATGGTGGTCAGCCTTTCAGTGACCTTGGACATCGTTCTTCTTAAGCCGAAGGCCAGCGCCAGCAGAATAATGCTGGCCGCTAAAATGACGCCGCCCTGAAACCCACCGCCCGGCGAATAGTGACCGTGGGCAATAACGTAGAGGCCGTAGATCTGAATGAACGGGGTAAAGACGCGGACAATGGTTTTGACAATCAAGTTGTTGGCTTCGGCGGCCAGCATGGTGCTGGCCCGCTCCCGGGCGTGAGCGACCGGCAGGAATACCTTTTCAATGCGGTCTTCCATCTCTCCGGTTAACAGGTCATCGGCAACCTTGCTGTCAATTGCATGGACATAGAAAGTGTTGTCATTAAGATCAATGGTGATGGTACCCGGCGTCAGGGTAATGGAGTTGGCGTAGGTGAC
Organism: Pseudomonadota bacterium; assembly: GCA_034717935.1. GTDB lineage: Bacteria > Desulfobacterota > Anaeroferrophillalia > Anaeroferrophillales > Tharpellaceae > Tharpella. The sequence goes on from JAYEMC010000488.1 coordinate 4,005, forward strand.
CAGGGCCAGACCATTGGTTAATTTGGTTTTGCAGGGGATGATCTGCGGGTTGAGTCGACTGATTGGCGAAAACACCAGTTTCGCCAGGTAAATATTAGAGATGGTAATCTGATAAAGATGCCAGGGTATATAGGTTAACAGGCGTGGCATTATCAGGTGGGAGTCACCGGCTCCGATGTGAACAAAAAGGAAGTCACTTGAGGAGTAAGAGATCAACAGGCAGCAAAAAATACCGATCGTAATATGAAAAATGTCGTAGTGACCGGAGAGCAGGAGCCAGAAGAGAAAAAGCAGAATAAAAGAGAGCGTAAAATGCCTCACCTGCTCAAGGCGCCTTTGAGAAAAGACGGGTTGGTATGAGGTGAGAGGTGTGTGCGGTTCTGTTCGGGTTCCAGGGTTTTCGTTGTTCATTGTTTGCCGAATTAGTAATGAATTTATAAAATGAACTTAACTGCAAACCTACAACTTTTAATGATTTTTTGTCAAGATATTTTTTGCCTGAAATTTTGACTAAAATAATGTTTTATTAAGAGCTGAAATAGTCGTAAAAAAAACTTGACTTAGAACGCTTCAATATGGTAACTAAGCGCCGCTTTTAGACAGGTGATATCGGTGGCTGATTTGATTTGATATCGGCTTCATTGGCCCTTAAACCGGTGACCTTCAGTGCTTGATGCTACATACATATAATAACTTGTCGATTGAAAACATACTATAGGAGTAGAGCACAGTGATAGATATTAATGCGTCGTTATTTATCCAATGGGGCATATTTGTTGGCCTGATGGTTTTTCTCCATTACTTCTTGTTCAAGCCGGTTTTGCGGGTGGTTGATGCCAGGCAGGCCAAAGTTGAGGGAACCTTCGCCGGAGCGGAAGAACTTCAGGCTAAAGCTGATAAGGATCAAGACGAGTATCAGGCCGAGCTTGATAGCGCCAAAGAGAAATTGTTTGCGCGTACAGCAGCTATTCGTGAAAGTGCCGCGAAAGAGTCAAAAGGGCTTATGGAAAAAGCTCGGGAAGAGGCTTTAGCTCAGGTTGAATCCACTAAAGAGCGGGTTTGCCATGATACTGAGGTTGTGCGCAGAGAGCTGGTTGCTACTGTCGATGGTCTGGCACGCGAAATTGTCGGTAAAATTCTTGAGAGACAAATTTAACCAGTACTTTAAGGGTTTAAAGGGAAAAGACGGGATGAGTAGACGTGGAAAAAGCATTGCCGGGAAGGTTTTACTGGCGGCTCTGTTGGTGGGGATGACGGTTGTCGCGGTTGGGGCTTCCGAGTCCGGTGCCGCCGAGCATAAGAGTCTTTATACGTTACTGGCCGAGGATCCAATGCCTCTGCTTAAAGATTTTCTTTGGCGGGTCTTAAATCTTGCCGTTTTGCTCTGGGTGATCATTAAATTTGCAGGTAAGCCGGTGCGCGAGTTTTTTGCCGGGCGTCGGGAAACCCTTTTAAAGGGAGTTCAGGAAGCCCAGGAAGCAAAAGCTGCCGCTGAGAAAATATTTGGCGAATATCAGGCCAAACTTGCCGGCCTCGATAGTGAATTGCAGGAGATGGAAAAAAGGTCTCAACTGGAAGCTGAGCGTGAAAAAGAGAGAATGCGGCAAGAGACTGAGACTCTGGTTGCAAAACTTCAGCAGCAGGCTCGGCAGATGGCAGATCAGGAAGTTGCCACGGCCCAGCGAACTTTACGTAATGAAGCTGCCCGTTTGGCGGTTGAAGTGGCGGAACGTCTGGTGAAAGAGAATGTCAGTGATGCCGACCGTCAACAGATGGTCGAAAACTATCTCGAAAAAGTAGTGGGGGCGTAAAGTTGATCCGCGATATTATTGCCAAAAGATATGCTAAAGCCTATTTTGCTTTAGCCCAGGAGCAGGATCGATTGCTTGAAGCGCAGACTGAATTAAATGAGTTTGTCGTTTTTCTTGATGGGCAGTCGGAGCTTAGCGGCGTACTTTTCAATCCGGTTTTCGAGGTTGTTCAGCGCAAGGCGGTCTTAAATACTCTGCTTGATAAACTTGAGGTTTCGGACACGTTGCGTGGTCTTCTTGGTCTCTTGGTCGATAAGAATAAGATCGCCTATCTTGATCTGGTTGCTGATAATTTCAGCCGGTTGGCTGATGACGCTGAAGGCCGAATCAAGGTTGAGATCAACAGTGCGGCAAAATTGAATAAAAAGTCATTGCAAGGTCTAAAGAAAGAGTTTTCGCGCCTGACCGGTAAAAAGGTTGAGCTCGAAGTTGAAGTTGATGAGTCGCTTATCGGTGGCATTGTCGCCCGCTACGCGGGTATGGTTTATGACGGTAGTATTAGAACGCAGCTGAATCGTTTTGGTGAGACCCTGCGAGCTTAGAGTTTTTTTTAAAATGGTCTGCGATAGCAGATCTTTTGTAGTTTTAGATAGTTTAGAACGGTTACCTTTATATTAAGAACTGTTTTTTTAGGGAGTAGTAAGAGGCCATGGAATTACGCGCTGAAGAGATAAGTCAGATAATCAAAGATCAAATTGAGAATTATGAGAAGAAGGTCGAGGTCAGTGAAACCGGAACTATCCTGACGGTTGGTGATGGTATCGCGCGCATCTACGGGCTTGAGAATGCCATGGCTGGAGAGCTGTTGCTCTTTCCCCACGATATTTATGGGATGGTGCTTAACCTCGAAGAAGATAATGTCGGGGCGGTTCTGTTTGGTGAGGATACTGAGATCAGTGAAGGCGACGAAGTTAAACGAACCGGTCGGATTGTTGAAGTTCCGGTTGGCGAAGCTATGTTGGGACGGGTTGTCAATGCCCTGGGTCAGCCGATTGATGGAAAAGGTGCAATTGAGTCTGATCAGAGCCGCAGAGTTGAAATTAAGGCTCCGGGGATTGTTGATCGTCAGTCGGTACATGAACCTCTGCAGACCGGTCTTAAAGCGATTGACGCAATGGTACCGATTGGCCGAGGTCAGCGTGAACTGATTATTGGTGACCGCCAGACCGGTAAGACCGCAGTTGCCATTGATACTATTATCAATCAGAAAGATACCGACGTATACTGTATCTATGTTGCGATTGGGCAGAAACGTTCGACCGTTGCGCAGGTTGTAGCCAAGCTCGAAGAGTATGGGGCGATGGAATATACGACCGTGGTTGCGGCGACCGCGAGTGAGCCTGCACCGTTGCAGTTTATCTCTCCTTATGCCGGCGTAACCATGGGTGAGTATTTCCGTGACAATGGCAAGCATGCCTTAATCATTTATGATGATCTTTCGAAACAGGCTGTGGCTTATCGTCAGCTCTCTCTCTTGCTCCGTCGCCCGCCGGGACGTGAAGCTTATCCTGGTGATGTTTTCTACGTCCATTCCCGTTTGCTTGAGCGGGCTGCTAAAATGAGTGATGAGCGTGGCGGTGGTTCTTTGACCGCGTTGCCGATTATCGAGACTCAGGCAGGTGATGTTGCGGCCTATATTCCGACCAACGTTATTTCGATTACAGATGGTCAGATCTTTTTGGAATCAGATCTTTTCTATTCCGGTATCCGTCCGGCAATTAACGTTGGCCTATCGGTCTCGCGAGTTGGTGGATCTGCCCAGGTGAAAGCCATGAAGCAGGTTGCCGGTACGTTGCGCCTCGATTTGGCCCAGTATCGTGAAATGGCCGCCTTTGCCCAGTTTGGCAGTGACCTTGATAAAACTACCCAAGCCATGTTGGCCCGTGGTGTTCGCTT
>JAYEMC010000489.1:0-7603 GCA_034717935.1 Pseudomonadota bacterium
GATCGGTTTCATCAGTTTCTCTTCGGCCAGTGCGGCGATCTCCCAGTCAGCTAGTTCCGGGGCGTTAAATACGCTGAAATCTAATCCCATTTTTTGTTCCTCCTAAAGGAAATTGAGTTTTCCCGGCGCTTGGTGGCCGGTCGGTTAATGGCTCTCACCAGTCAGGATAATTTTTTTCTGGCTGGTGGTAAAAAAAAAGGCAGCGCACCCGAAAATTCAGGACGTTGCCTTGTTGTTATTAAATCTTTGGAGTGCGGTGAATTGCCATATTGTCCATTTTATATCATGGGTTGCCGATCGTCCTCAAAGCGGGACAATTATGGCGACGTTTAATAGAAACAAAGATCATTATTCCGTAAACCGGTGGGGCACATATACTATTGTACATTATTTGTCAATCTTTTTTCGACCTCCATTTTGGTATATATAATTTTGTATATCTGATTTATAATATCTATTTTTCGGCTATTAACCGGCGGGCTTCCTCTAGGGCTTGAGCCGAGTTGTTGATAGTTCCGTTAAGTTGTTTTTGGTGGATCAGTTTTATAATGACACCAATTGCCGGTCCCGGTTCAAGACCTAGGGCGAGCAGGTCTTTGCCGCTGAGCATCGGCTTGATAAAATTGGCGCGTTCTAAATGGTAAATTTCCCTGAGACGACGGCTCAGGTTGCAAAGCGCCTCAAGCCGAGGGCCGGGAGCCCGGCCTCGGGTAGCCTCAAGATCGGCTAAGGCATGGAGTAGAAGCAGATCAAGATCACCTTCAAGATCAAAGACCAGGCGGCGTAAACTTTTCTCTTTGGCGTTGCTCAGATTAAGTAACAGGGGGCGCAGATGGTTCTCGATCAGGCGCTTCAGGCGCTTTAGAAACTCCTTGCCGAGGGCGAAACCGGCTAAAGTTTCGCCGGCGAGATGGGCCGAAAAACGTTCATGACCGTAAAAGTGAATGGTGCCTGTATCGGGATCTATGGTTTTGGTTAGGGCTTTACCGGTGTCATGGAGCAGGGCGGCCCATTTGAGAAGGATGCGGTCAGCTGTTGTCAGCGGCGTAATGGTGAGCGGGTTGTTTTGACAAAAGTGGTCGAGAGCCTCAACTACGGCCAGGGTGTGATCTAAAGCGTCAAGATGATGAAAATTATTTTGCACAAGTCCCTCAAGCGGAGCCAGTGACGGCAGGATTTTTTGCAGGGCACCAACGCTTGTGAGCTCTTTAAGTCCTCGCGCCGCCTGATGGTGAGCCAGGATGTGGTTAAATTCGATGGCAAAGCGCTCTTTGGCAACCAGATCGAGAGCGTTGACGGTTTCCGCCATCGCAACTCTGGTTGCGGTTGTCAGCCGGCCGTCGATCTCCAACATGAAGCGGGCTGCGCGGACAACCCGTAAAGGGTCAGCCTGGAGGTTGTCGGGAGCGACGCAAATAATGGAGCCCTCTTTCAGGGCTTTGCAGCCCGCGTAAGGGTCGTGGAAACTTTGTTCGTGCAGGCCCCAGGCCATAGCATTGATCGTAAAATCACGGCGTTGCAGATCGCAGGCCAGATCCGGGCCGTTTAAGGCGGCCAAATCGACCGTTATTTTATCGCCGACCAACCTGCGGGTCAGGAACTTTTCCGCTCCCATAGTAATAAAGTGGCCGGTCGTCGCTTTAAGCAGAATATCTTCCCAGTGTGGCATGTCTTCAGCCGGGCAGGTAAAATCGAGGTCGTTGATCTCTTTACCGCTCAGCAGATCACGCAAGGCGCCGCCGACTAAGTAGAGAGGTTTGTCATCTTGCCGAGCGGCAGTCGTAAGCTTTTCCCAAGCCGGAAAAAAATAGCATAGTTGTTGGTTTAAGTCGGAAATCATAGTTTAAAGTCGAAGCCTATGTGAATCGTTAATATAACTGAAGAGTTACGATAGTTGCGCAATAAATATTCGACATTAATTTCAAACAGCCTGGATGTGGGGTCAGACCTTCAGTTTTGACCCCAGTAATGGGAAGCGAAGCGACGTTCGACACCATTTACAATAGCCTTATGGTGGGAAACCGAATATTTACGTTGTGTATCATCCATAAATTTGTAGAATTTGTCAAATGATTAGTGCCGTACAGAACATTTTCTTGTTTTTTTAACAAGAAAATGTTCTGATAAGAGTATTTATTTGCGGGTCTTGCAATAACTTTTGGGTTGCGGGAGTAATTCCCGCATTAGTTTTATCTTTTGCACTGTTTTAAGCCGTTTTTTATATGTATATATGAATAAAATTATGCAGGATTTAAAAGTTTTTAAGTTGCAGTTTAAAGCTTGACAGGGTCGTCTCTTTTGTGTAGTGGCGGGAGCATGTAAAGCACTGTTTTTTGTTTATTATGTATTGTCCACAATGTGTTGAGGAGATGATTTTATGGCTGACTGGCAGAAGATGTATAATGAAAAACTTGGTACGGCAGCTGATGCCGCCGCCGCAATTGAGTCTGGAGATCATATCTGGTTTCCGGTGGGAGCCGGTGAGCCTTACGGATTTATCATGGCTTTGGAAGCCCGTAAAAAATCATTGAAAAACGTCACGACGCATCAGATATTACCGGCCCAAGCGGGTTATTTTGATCAAGAGACGTCACTTCATATAAAACATAATTCACTGTTTACCAGTGGCGCCTCACGCGAGGCGGTACATGCGGGCTGGGCCGATTTTACGCCCAACTATTTTTCTGAATTGCCCCGTCTGATTCGTGAAGTCTGGCCCTCTGATGCGGCGGGAGCGATTGTTTCGCCGATGGATGAGCATGGTTTTTTCAGTATGGGACTTGGGGTAGATTACACTTGGGAGGCTATTCGCAAGGCGAAAAAGGTGATCTTAGAGGTTAATCCGGATGCCCCTCGCTGTTATGGCAATTGTCAAGTGCATATCTCTCAGGTCACGCATGTCTATGAAAGCTGTGATCCGCTCCTTGAATTGCCGGTTATTCCTTTGTCGGAGATTGACATGGCGATCGGTGGTTATGTAGCTGAACAGGTTAGAGATGGCTCAACCTTGCAGATTGGTTTCGGCGGTGTTCCCAACGCGGTTTGCAAAGCTCTGGAAGGTAAGAAGGATCTTGGCATTCATACCGAGATGATAACTGATGGGATTATGGAACTGGCTGAGTGTGGGGCGGTCAATTGTTCGCGGAAAAACTATAATCACGGCAAGATTGTCGGCACTTTTGCCTGGGGCAGCAAGCGTCTTTATCAATTTATGCATAGTAATCCGCTGCTTGAGATGCATCCGGTTGATTATACCAATGATCCTTATAATGTTGGTCGCAACCACAATATGGTGGCGATTAATTCAACTATTGAGATTGATCTTTTGGGTCAATGTTGTTCGGAATCGATGGGGCCGAAACAGTGGAGCGGAACCGGCGGCCAGGTCGATTTTTTTCGCGGTGCCAATATCTCGAAAGGCGGTCAGGGCTTTGTGACTATGCCCTCAACGGCAAAAAAAGGCACGGTTTCCAGGATTGTCCCAGCCCTGAAATCAGGCGCCGTGGTCACCACTAATAAAAATGATGTTGATAAAGTTGTGACCGAGTACGGGATTGCCCAGATGCGCGGTCAAAATGCCCGGCAGCGAGCTTTGGGACTGATTCGCATCAGTCATCCCGATTTTCGTGATGAGTTGAAAAGGGCAGCTCAAGCGATGAACATTATCTAAATTATGCTGCAACCTGGCGAAAAACTGGTTTTGGCGACAGCCAATCCGGGCAAAAGAAAAGAGATACAGGCCCTGCTTGCCGGTTTCGGCGTGGAGCTTGTATCTCTTCTTGAATATCCGGATCTGGTTATGCCGGAAGAGACCGGAACTACTTTTGTTGCTAATGCCGGGATAAAAGCCCGAGCCGTGGTTGAAGCGACCGGGCACTGGGCTTTGAGTGATGATTCCGGTCTCATGGTCGAGGCTTTGGACGGGGCTCCGGGGGTTCATTCGGCCCGTTATGCCGGGTTTGACGCCAACGATAACGAAAATAATCTAAAATTATTACAGGCTTTGGCCGCAGTCCCCGACGACCAGCGGAGTGCGGCTTTTGTTTGCGTTGTCGTGCTCGCTTCACCGGCCGGTGAGGAGTATGTTTTTGAAGGGTCCTGTCGTGGTCGCATCGGGCACCGGCTGATTGGTACCGAGGGTTTTGGTTATGACCCGCTCTTTCTAGTTGAACCGGACTTTCGCCTGAGTATGGCTCAGTTGAGTTCGGCCCAAAAGAGAGTTATCAGTCATCGCGGTCAGGCGTTACGTGAGTTTCGGCTGTGGTTTGAGGCTTTACGATAGGAGGTCTGTGAAAAAAGTGTTGACAAGTGCCTGGTAAATCTCTATATGCTCGTCTGCAACCCTCCTCTATATTAACGATTCCTTAAATTAGCCACTTTTTAAAAGTATTTATTCATATATCATAAACAGTTCCGGTTAACTCTTCATATCCAAATCCTGATCCCTGTCGAAAACATTCGAAATCAAATTGGAAATACCTGGATTATATTTAATAATTGCTTTTTTGATGGTGAAATTAGATCTTCGTCTAATTGTAACGGGTTGTGCAGTTGATGAAACCTTTAACCTTTAATATATTTGAAAATTTCGGGAAATTTTAAGGAACGTGTATGAATCTGACTGAGTTGAAAACCAAAAAAATCTCTGAATTGATGGAGATGGGTCGTAATATGGAGATCGAGGGTGCCGCCGGTATGCGGCGCCAGGATTTGATCTTTGCCATTTTGCAGGCTCATGTCAATAAGAACGGGGCAATCTTTGGTGAAGGGGTGCTGGAGACCTTGCCGGATGGTTTTGGTTTTTTACGGGCTCCCGATTATAATTATCTTTCCGGTCCGGACGATATCTATGTTTCGCCTTCGCAGATTCGTCGTTTTAATTTGCGTACCGGCGATACCGTGGCCGGACAGATTCGTTCACCGAAAGAGAGTGAGCGTTATTTTGCTCTGCTCAAGGTATCCGAGGTTAATCAGGATTCACCGGAGGTCTCCCGTAACAAGATTCTTTTTGATAACCTGACCCCGATTTTTCCGGATGAGCGTTTTACTCTTGAACGCGAGGCAGATAACTATTCGATGCGGGTCATGGATTTGATGACACCGATTGGTAAGGGCCAGCGTGGTTTGATCGTGGCTCCGCCGCGAACCGGGAAAACTGTACTTTTAAAGCAGATTGCCAACAGCTTGACTGAGAATCATCCCGATATCACCTTGATTGTTCTTTTGATCGATGAACGTCCTGAAGAGGTCACCGATATGAAGCGCTCAGTGCGTGGTGAAGTGATCTCTTCAACCTTTGACGAACCACCTCAGCGCCATGTTCAGGTTGCGGAAATGGTTTCCGAGAAAGCCAAGCGCTTGGTTGAACATCAACATGATGTGGTAATTCTGCTTGATAGTATCACGCGTTTGGCCCGAGCCTACAATACCGTGATTCCGGCCAGCGGTAAGGTGCTTTCCGGTGGGGTTGATTCAAATGCTCTGCATAAGCCGAAACGCTTTTTCGGGGCGGCCCGCAACATTGAAGACGGGGGTTCTTTGACAATCATTTCGACGGCTCTGGTCGATACCGGAAGCCGGATGGATGAGGTTATCTTTGAAGAGTTCAAGGGAACCGGTAACATGGAGCTTCACTTAGAGCGCCGTCTGGCCGATAAACGAACCTTCCCGGCGATGGATGTGATCCGCTCCGGCACCCGGCGTGAAGATCTCCTGATGGATCCTCAAGACCTGCAGAGGGTTTGGATCCTACGGAAATTCATCCAGCCGATGACTGTTGTTGAAGGCATGGAATTCCTGCTCGAAAAAATGAAGGGCACCAAGAATAACGCAGAGTTCTTAGATTCCATGAATAGCTAATGGTTTTTTTATTGACAATAACGCGCTTTAAGATGTAGAGAGCGCGCTTCGCCCGATTCGGGCTTAAAAATATGGAGGTTTTTTAGATTATGAGAGAAGATATTCACCCTAAATACGAAACCTGTGCAGTTAACTGCGCTTGTGGTTACAGCTTTGAGACTCGTTCAACCGTGCCCGAAATCAAGATCGAGGTATGTTCCCAGTGTCATCCCTACTTCACCGGTAAGCAGAAGTTTGTTGATTCAGCCGGTCGGATTGAGAAATTCCGTCGTAAATACAAGAAGTAGACGGTTTTAAGCTTGTTTGTCTCCCTGCTGACCTATACCCCGGAAGCTGAGCGCATCGTTGCGACTGCGGCCCGGCTCTGTTATGCGGCGGTTGATGTTCAGGCGTTAGAGCAACGTTTTGAGCCGGATGATGATCAGCGTATGATCAGTAAAGTTTTGGCTATTGGTCATCACGGGGTTTTGGAACATGCTGTTTTCAGCTTTGCGGCTGAAGGCGTTTCCCGGGCTTTGACCCACCAGCTAGTGCGCCACCGTTTGGCTTCGTTTGCTCAGCAGAGTCAGCGCTATGTTGCTTTTGACGGTGGTTTTGACTATGAAATGCCACCGTCGATTGCCGAGCGCCCTGAATTAGCGACCCGTTTTGACGATGAGATGCGTCGTCTGGCGGCTCTCTATGCGGATTTGAGAGAAGCCGGAATTGCGGCCGAAGATGCCCGTTTTGTCCTGCCTAACGCTTCCCATTCCCGTCTCATAATGACCATGAATGCCCGGGAATTGCGTCACTTTTTCCGTTTACGTTGTTGCCGGCGAGCCCAATGGGAGATTCGTGCTTTGGCGACAAAGATGCTCAAAGAGGTGTTTAAAGTCGCTCCGGCACTCTTTCAAAAGGCCGGTCCCGGTTGTCTGGACGGAGCCTGCCCCGAAGGTGCAATGAGCTGTGGCGCCGCCACCGAAGTGCGTCGCGAATTTGCTGATCTTTCGTGGCTAAAATAACAAAACGACTCGTTACTCACTTAAATACTCACTATGTTTGCAAAACTCGAAGAAGTTGAACAGCGCCTTTTGGATCTTGAGGCTGAAGTAATTCAGCCCGAAGTGATGGCCAATCGCAAGCACTATCAGGAGGCGACCAAAGAGCTCGCCGACCTGCGTCCGGTGGTCGAGGCGTTTCGCTCTTATCGGGAGATTGCGGCTGAGATTGAAGATCACCGTGAACTTTTGCAAGGTGACGACGACGATCTTAAAGAGCTGGCCAACGAGGAGCTGCCTGCTCTCGAAACCCAGCTTGCGAAACTGGAGAAAGAGATTCACCTCCTTTTACTGCCCAAAGATCCAAATGATGAAAAAAATGTTATTTTGGAGATTCGGGCCGGTACCGGTGGTGATGAAGCCGCCCTTTTTGCGGGAGATCTTTTTCGCATGTATGCCCGCTATGCCGAGCGTCAGCATTGGAAGCTTGAGGAACTCGGGCGGAGCGAGACCGGGGTTGGTGGTTTAAAAGAGATTATTGTCCTGATTAAGGGTAAAAGAGTCTACAGTCGTTTGAAGTATGAGAGTGGCGTGCATCGGGTACAACGGGTGCCGACAACCGAATCGCAGGGCCGCATTCATACCTCGGCGGTGACCGTAGCGGTGTTGCCGGAAGCTGACGAAGTTGATGCCAATATCAATCCTCAGGATTTGCGGATCGATATCTATCGCGCCTCCGGTCCCGGAGGCCAGAGCGTCAATACGAC
>JAYEMC010000490.1:0-7556 GCA_034717935.1 Pseudomonadota bacterium
CTTCATGCGCAGGTTGACATCTTTGGTTACCAAGACAACCTTTTGCTCTTCATTCTGGTGGCTGACGATATAGGCTATATTAAGAATGTGGTGATCTTTTTTGAGTGGACTAAAGCTTTTTTTAATCTCGGGAGCCATCTCCTCATCCAGACGGATGCTGATTTTACCCAGGCCGGGGCCGATCTCGACCCCGTTGTTAAAGATTGCGTCACCGCAGAGTTCATCCAGGGTGCGGACAAACTTACGCGCATGATAGTTGATGATTTCGTTGCCGCGTTTGAAATTGTCGAGCTCTTCAAGTACCGTAATCGGGATAATTATATCGTTGTCGGCAAAATGGCGTAACGAGGAACTGTCATGCAGGATAACATTGGTGTCGAGAACGAATATTTTTTTCTCTTGAGGTTCTATCATTACCTGTCCTTTTAAATTACTGACGTAGGCTTTGTCTGTAATCCAAATGCCTCGCGCAAAGACGCCAAGATGCAAAGAGTTCAAACAATCAAGTTATCTTTTGGTTTTTCTCTGCGCCTTTGCGTCTTGAGTGAGCAACGCGAACGGGCGTGAGACTGAAAAATTTTGTTTTTTTATGGCAGGTTGTTTGGAGTACGTTACTAATGTTTTTTCATTTTCATCTGTTTTTTCATCGTTTACGGCCCCTGATGAGGCCGTAAAAAGCGCCCACTACACCGCCGGTAAGATGAGCAAATTGGGAAATGTTATCTTTCCCCAAGGATCCGTATAACTCATTGCCGAGATAGAGGAAGGCCACCAGGATCAGGGTTAGTGGGATTTCACCAGCCCGAATATTGGAGCATGAACTTAAAAGAATGAGCATGAAGACGATGCCGCTGGCCCCGAGCAGACCGGTGTTGAAAAATACCGCATTGAGCAGGGCCGTGAGCAGGGCGGTGACCAAGATCATCTCAAAGAGCAGGCCGGAGCCGAACTTCTCTTCATTAATCGGGCCGATCAGGAGCAGGAGGGAGAGATTTGCACTTAAATGAGCAAAACTGCCATGACCAAGAATGTAGGTGAAGAATTGGACATAGTGGAGTGGCGAACCGTGTAGACTCGGATATGCGGTGAAAAAAGTTTGGGTGGTGGCACCATTGGTAAGTTGATCGACACCCATGGCAGCACAGCAGAGGAGCGCCAGGGTCAGTGTGACCGGGGCATTATAACGAATTTTCATGGTCGCTAAAATAGGGGCTGGAGCAATCCTTGTCAAGAGGATTTTCATGGTTCTTGATTTTCGCTTACAAATTTATGACCTGAAAAGCCAAAAAGGCCGCAAGATTCGACTTGTGGCCTTTTTGGCTTTTCGGTCAGATCGTTTTTAAGGTTCTTTAATCTTCGAAGGCCATTTTCGTTTGCCAGGTTTTCCAGACGTTGCCGACCAGGTCGGGGCCGGGTTTCAGAGTTTGTTTGCCGGGCTTCCAGCCCGCCGGCGTGGCTTCGGTGCCTTTGCTCTTGCGGACATGTTGGAAGGCTTGCAATTGACGGATGGTTTCGTTGAAATTGCGGCCGACGGGCGGCATCAGGACTTCGTAGCCCTGGATTATGCCGTCAGGATCTATAATAAAACGGCCCCGGTTTTCAACCCCGGCTTCCTCATTGAAGACACCGTAAAGTCGGCCGATTTTGCCGCTGGCATCGGAGAGCATCGGGAAGGGGACGCCGCCGTCAACCATTTTGGAAAGCTCGTTCTCATCCCACATCTTGTGGACAAAAACCGAGTCGATACTCATCGACAGTACTTCAACTCCGAGTTTCTGGATTTCAGGATATTTTTCGGCAACTGCCGAAATTTCGGTGGCTCAGACAAAAGTGAAATCGCCTGGATATAAGCAGAGCAGCACCCATTTACCAAAATAATTTGAGAGTTTAACATTAATGAATTTTCCTTGTTGATAGCCGGGGGCTTCGAAATCGGGTGCTTTTTGACCAACTTGAATCATCTCTTTGATCTCCTTTGGGGTAGTTTTTGTGTCGGTTTCAGGTTTTTTAGTCAGGTTTTGGGTTTCGTCAACCGGGCCGCTACCAGGACGGGTGCAGCCGACAGCCATCTCTTCAGCCATAATTACCTCCTTTTTTAAAGTTTTTTCGTAACTATTCAGCTTGGAGGGTGGTCAGGCGGTTTCTCGGAACGTCTTGTAAAATTTCGTCGTTTTTCCCAGCGAATACCCAAAGGGCATAAATTACGCGTCCGAAATTGAAGTTGTTTGAGCGAGGCACGAGCGAGTTCTTCAATTTCAGCGTAATGAGCGCAGGAAAAACAGAAATTTTACTTAAGAAGTGGAGGGAAACCGCCTGAACGCCCGGTGCTGGTTTCAATCTTAACAGGAGGCTGAACAGTTACAGTTTTTTCTTTTCAAATAGATAGAACATGCCGAGTACGATGAGGGCAAAAAACACGATTACCAGCCAAGGGCTGACGTCCAGCACTTGAGGCAGGGTGAGTTTGCCGTAGTTACCTAAGGTTATAATCTTGGGTTTCATGATGGGGTAGGTTTCGGCATAGAGAGCGGCTCCGCAGAGCATGCCGAAGATTCCCCAAAGGCCATCAAGACGGCCCTCTCCGACGGCCCCGACGGCGGTGCCGGGACAGTAGCCCAGCAAGCCCCAACCGATTCCAAAAAGAGAGCCGCCCAGGAGTTGGCCGCCGATTGAGGTGTCTTTGACGCTCAACTTAATGAGCCCGGCATCTTTCAAGAGATAGAGGCCGATGGCGGAAACGATGATTGAGCTGAGCATGAATTTAAAGATAGTCATATCAATAAAACGCATCGCCCCAATCTGTTTGTCATAGCGTAAAACCTGGGCTTTTTGCAGGAGGATACCAAAAAGAATACCGGTTATCAGGCCATAGCCGAGACTCATGATCGACCTCCCTTGCCGCGATAGATGAGATTGGCAATAACTGCACCAACCAAAAAGAATCCAGCCAGAGAGATAAAACCGCTGGTTGAAAGTTGAGCCAGACCGCTCAACCCGTGACCGCTGGGTCAGCCGCCGGCCAGACGGGCACCAAAGAGAGCAATAACCCCGCCGAAAAAGGCTGTTACACCACGTTTGACCGGGCTCGGTCCGAAGCGTTTTCGCCACATCTCGGGCACCATTTGAAGCTTAAAATCATCCGAGAGCCGGGACGAGATGAAGGCACCGAGCAGAGTTCCGATGACAAACATCAACTGCCAGTCAGGCAGGGATCCTGCCCCGTATTTTCCCTTTTTTACGGTAAAATAGGCATTGCTTGAGGTGCCGATGCCAATGCTCTCTTCAACGACCGCCGCAACCCGGACAAATGTGGTTGAGGTGCCGAAGAATTTGCCGCTGATCCAGACCGACAAAATCAGTAAGATCCCGGCTAATGCTCCGGCCAGATAGGGATTCCAGGTTCGTTTAAACATTTAAGGTCTCAACTAATTCAGGTCGGGCTGTGGGGTTTTATCAGTCGGTTTGGGCAGAATCGGGTGCTCGACAAGCGGTTGTTTCCCCGTTGTAGCTTTGAGAAAGGCGACGACGTTGTCAACCTCATCTTTTTTGAGTACGCTTTCGAGTTGAGCAGAACTCATTACCACTACCGCCGCTTTCAGGCCCCAGACTTTACCGGAGTGAAAGTAAGGCAAGGTCAACTCGATGTTGCGCAAAGAGGGTGACTTGAAGACAAATTCATCACTTGGGAGTTTCGTGACCTGGTAACGTCCTTTGTCGCCAGCCACGATGCGGCTGACCGGAGCATTGATAACGCCGAAACTATAGTAGTCATCGCCGCCCATATTAATGCCGCCATGACAGTCGGCACAACCATTGTTGATAAAACTGGAGAGGCCTTTTTTCTCGGTTTCGTTAAGTGCATTTGCATCACCTTTGAGGAAGAGATCAAAGGAGGAGTCCGGCGTGTTCAAGGTTGCTTCAAAGAGTTCAATCGCTTTGGCCATATTGTCAAATGTGACCGGGTCGGCTTCGCCGGGGAAGGCTTTTTTGAAGAGTTCAACATATTCCGGCATACTTTTCAAGGTTTTGACGACCATGGCCGGTTTATTGTTCATCTCGACACTGGCTTGAACCGGGCCTTTGGCCTGTTCGGCCAGATCTTTGGCCCGACCGTCCCAGAATTGGGCCACATTATAGACTGAGTTGAAGACGGTCGGGGCGTTGCGCGGCCCTTTGCGCCAGCCGTGCCCGGTTGAGGTCTCCTGAAAGTCGGCTCCACCGAGGCCCATATTATGGCAGGTATTACAACTGATCAAGGCACTTCTTGACAGGCGGGGTTCAAAATAGAGGATTTTGCCGAGCTCAACTTTGGCCGGGGTTGCCGGATTGCCTTCAAGAACCGGAGCTGTCGCCGGGATCGGCTTAAAATACTCCTGGGCATCAGTCATCAGCTGATCCTTGGCCAGCGCCATATTCGAGAATATGAAAATGAGTCCTAAGGTTATGAGGCTGAATGATAGTGCTTTCTTCATGTTGGTTCTCCTTGTTGTTTTGAAATGTTATGATTTGTTGTGGGACTTTTTTACGAGTTCTTCATATTTAATTAAATATACACTCGGCGTTGTGAAAAGTCAAACAAGACCTGTATCTGATGTCGGCTCAAGCTCGGCATGAAGAATTTTGACTGTTTTAGGGTTTGCCATACTTAAAGTCTGCTGAAATCATATTTTTTTGTTGACTTCATGGGGTTTCTGGTGAAGTATGCGAGCAGGGATGATTATTTATATGATAATGATTATCCTTTTAATACTGTCTTTGTCAAGCTGTTTTTAATTAATGAAGGTTCTTTTCTGGTGCGATAAAAAATATCTGTTTGGTTCAGGTTAAACAGGGTGAGGTAAAGGGAGCATTTGTCATGTCTGAAATTTCTTTGGTTGAAGAGCATGTAAGGCAACGTTTAAATGAAAATCTGGAGCTTCGGCGCCGGTGTCAACAAGAGAACCTGGCCTGGCTTAAGGCCAATATGAATCCCTACTTCTTCCTGACTATGGAAGAGTATCATGATGCGATTGATCTGCTGGTTTCCGGTCTTGATACGCTGGGCCTGAATCGGCATCTGCTACTTGCCGATCGTGAGGAGTTGCGAATTACGGCCGGGTTAAATCAGGCCGGCTCGATCTATGAAACATTGACTCGGTTGCAGCAAAAACCGACTTATGCCGAGATTACTCACTCTTATGGGAGTCTGCCCGGCAGCGAGGCGGTGCTTGAGATTCAGCGTTATGAATTTAAGCGGGTTTCCAGTCGTGAAGTGCGGGCAGTTCAGGATGTAAAGTTGCCGCGTGGTCTTCTGAAAAAGGTTGAGTCGGCGATGCGTCAGCTCTATCCGGAGTTCAATTTTTCTAAGCTGCATTCCGGGCTTACTCTTTTGGCTGTCAATAATGCTGATTATATTAAAGTCTCACCGCCGGAACGATTGGCCCGATTGCTCTGGCTCTATCAGCAGGGGTGTCGCTATGACGGCCTCTACTTTGCGGTGGAAGAGGGGGTCGATGTCTGTGATCATCTCGAGACCCGCATTCTTTTTTCCGTCGGAAATCCTCCTGGCCAGGGGTTTCTTGAACAGGTACTTGAGGTTTTTCACCGGCTCGGCGGGCGGGTCAGCCGAGCCTATTGTTTGGAAATTGCGACCGGCGTTAATCCTCATTTTCTCGGCACATTCTATCTCGAAAAATGCTCTCTTTTAGGGCCTGAGTTCTATCAACGTCTCAAACAGGAACTCTACAACACCCAGATTCTGGTCAACAAAGGGAGTCTCTATCATCAGTATGTGTTGGGCAATCTGGCTGACAGCCAAGAGCTTCTGCTGATTAATGCGATGGTTGCTTTTTGCCATACCAACCTGGCTCACAGTCAACCGGATGTCTATGACTTGAGTGAGGTTCGCCGCGCTTTTCATACGAGTCCGGAGATTGCCCTGGATTTGGTTGCTCTTTTTCGGGCCCGTTTTTCACCTAAGTTCGATGATCGCGAGGCGGAATGCAGTCGGTTACAAGAGAAGGTTGAAAAAATGATTGCCGGCTATAATACCGGTCATCGACATTTTGATGATCTTCGTCGAACTATTTTTGCCGCCGCTCTTCTCCTGGTTCGTTATACTTTGAAAAGTAATTTTTTCGTGCCCGAGAAACACGCTCTCGCCTTTCGTCTCGATCCAGCTTATCTGCAAGAGCTGGCGGTCGAGTTTACGGCCGACTTTCCGGTCGGTGATCCGCCTTTTCGTATCACCTTTTTTTATGGTCGTTATGGCGCCGGTTATCACGTCGGTTTTTCCGATATTGCTCGCGGCGGTTGGCGTACTATCTCTTGTTCAACGGCGGATGATTTTTTTGCCACAGCCGCTACCCTGCTCCGAGAGGTCTACGTTCTGGCCCATACCCAGCATCTGAAAAATAAGGATATCTATGAAGGCGGTTCGAAGATGGTGGTCGTCCACGATGTTAGCGATCTTGGCGATAGCGCGGCACGTCTGCAGAGTCTCTACAAGTTGCAGTACGGTTTTATTAATGCCTTTTTTGATCTCTATGTGACCGATAGTGATGGTCGGGCGAAAAACCCACTGGTTGTCGATTACTATGCTGAAGAGGAGCCGATTGAGTTGGGCCCGGATGAAAATATGCATGATCCGATGATTGAGCTGATTGCCAAGCAGTCACAAAAGCGCGGCTATATTCTTGGTAGTGGCGTGATCTCCAGTAAGGCGGTAGGTATCAATCACAAAGAGTACGGGGTGACTTCGCTGGGTGTTATCACGTTTGCCGAGATCACAATGGCCGAACTTGGTATCTATATGCATCGCGACACTTTTAGCGTCAAATTGACCGGTGGGCCGAATGGTGATGTTGCTGGAAATGCCATGCGTCTGTTGCTGGAGCGTTCGCCGCAGGTAAAAATTGTTTTGATTGTCGCCGGTTCGGGGGTTCTTTTTGATCCTGACGGACTTGACCATGCCGAGCTTGGGCGCATCATTCTGAAAGAGAATATCGACGCGTTTGCCCCGGAAAAACTTAATCCCGGTGGTTTTCTGCTGCTCAGTCGTGAGCGCCGTCGCGAGGGGCTGGCCGAACTTTATAAGCGGTTGGCTCAAGGGGATGACGGAGTTCATGAAGAGTGGGTTACGGCCGATGAATTTCACCGCGAGTTTGATCATGCGATCTTTTCCGTTCCGGCCGATCTCTTTATCCCGGCCGGAGGCCGGCCGGAGACGGTCGATATTAACAACTGGGAGAATTTCTTCTCGGCTGATGGCAACCCGACCTGTCGGGCGATTGTCGAAGGGGCGAACTCTTTTATCACTCCGGCGGCCCGGGAAAAACTTCAGGAGAAAGGGATTGTCATCATGCGTGACGCCGCCGCCAATAAATGCGGCGTAATCTCCTCCTCATACGAGATTATTGCCAATCTGGTGCTTTCGGAAAAGGAGTTTATTAAAAATAAGGATGCGTACGTCAGTGATGTTCTCAAAATTCTTGAAAAACGGGCCGCCGACGAAGCCCATCTGATTTTTCGGCGTCGCCGCCAGAGCGGTAACCAGCAATCTTATACCATGATCGCGA
>JAYEMC010000491.1:0-7532 GCA_034717935.1 Pseudomonadota bacterium
CACCGCAATGTGGCGATGACCGGAGAGCTGACGCTAGCCGGTCGAGTGATGCCGATTGGTGGATTGAAAGAGAAGGTTTTGGCGGCGTTGCGTTTTGGCGCGACAACTATTTTGATTCCCGATGATAATCGTAAAGACTTAGAGGAGATACCTGCCAACATTCGCAAGCAGTTGACGATTATCCCGATTAAAATGGCCGATGAAATTGTGACCCACGCCTTGACACGGGCGCCGAAGCCGCTGCCAAAGGAAAGAAAAAAGCCGGCTAAAAAAACTGCGGTAAAATAGTTCCCTCATGAATGGAATCTTGACAAATGGCGGGTCAAAACTTCGATATTGCGCGAACCTCACGACCGCCAAGTGTCAAGAAATGACCCCAGCCGAGACAGGTCGAACAAAAACCGCGCTAAAAAAACTCACTCTGCCGCAAGGCGGGGACAGGGTTTAACGGGAGAACCGGTTATCAATAATTTGTTTAGTGTCAAATCATAAAGGTAATCAAGGGTCTCCGGTAGCCTGTCCCCATGCGAAGCAGGGCGAAGCGAAGTTCGGTGTTACCCGCTTTAACTTAACTTCTTATTCGGTGTTACCCGTTTTAACTTAACTTCTGATATAGTTGCGACTAACCAAATGAAAAACTCTTTAACCATCGCCGATTGGGGCGAATTTGGCTTTATTGAGGCCTTAAAGCGGCGTTTGCCGAAAGCCTCCGCCGGCTTGAAACTTGGTATCGGTGATGACGCCTCCTGGTGGTCTCCGGTTGTCGGTAACGGAATTTTGACGACTACGGATATGCTGGTTGAAGGGGTTCATTTTGATCTCTCCTATACCTTGGCCGCCGATCTTGGTTATAAGTCACTGGCCGTAAATTTAAGCGATCTGGCCGCGATGGGAGCGCAACCCTCAACTGTTTATCTCTCTCTGGCGCTACCAGCCGGGATCGAAAAAGCGTGGCTTGAAAACTATGTTGAGGCTTTTCTTGAATTAGCGCAAGAGTACGGTGTGCAACTGGCCGGCGGGGATACCGTAAAGGCCGACCAACTTGTGATCTCGGTTACTCTCTGCGGTCTGTCGGGGGCGGCAAAACCGGTTCTGCGGAGTCGTGCCGCAGTCGGTGATGATCTCTATTTTTCCGGGAGTTTGGGCGATAGTTATTTGGGTTTGCAACTTCTTTTGGGGCGAATGAGTGTCCCTGATGATTTTGAGGACTTTAATGAAAGAGCGGTTTTTCTGCAAACCCGGCATTTGCGGCCCAGCCCCCGGGTAGAAGTGGGGGCGCTGCTGGCCGCTTCCGGGGCTGTAACCGCCATGCTTGATGTCAGTGACGGCGTAATCGCCGATCTTGGTCACTTGCTGACCGCCTCCGGCGGCCTTGGGGCAGAGCTCGAAGCTTCTCGCTTGCCGCTCTCGGTCGCCGGGCGGCATTTTATTGAGGCCGATCTGGTTGATTATGGCACTCTGTTGAGTGGTGGTGAAGATTATGAACTGCTTTTTTCGGCGCCTCCGGAATGGCGCTTAAAGATTGAAACGATTGCTGCCGAAACGTCGGTTGAGCTGGCCAGAATCGGCCGTATTACGGCACCGGCAGGTATTTACATGCTTGCCGATGGATCACGTAAAGTGCTTAGCGAAAGGGGAGGTTATGACCATTTCCAAGATCAGAGTAGCTGATATACAGGAAAATCAGGCGGTTGAACTTCTGCTTCTAGTCCGGCGTAAAAATCTGGCTCGGAGTCGCAATGGTAAAGATTACCTCACTTTAAAACTAGGCGATCGAAGTGGTGAGATCACCGCTTTTCTCTGGGATAATGCCGAACCGGCCGCAGCCGCCCTGCAAGAGGGCGATTGTGTCCATATAAAGGCGCGAAGTCAGGTATTTAACGGCAATCTGCAGTTGACCTTGAATTTTATTGAGGTTTGGCAGGGCCAGATAGATGCGCGAAATTTTCTCCCCCATACAGATAAACACATTCCGACATTAGAGCGTGATTTGTGCCGGATTATCGCCGATATCCAGGATCCATGGCTTCGGCGGTTAACGGAAGCCTTCTTTATCAAGGATCAGGAATTTGCCAAGGCTTTTGCTTTGGCCCCGGCCGCCAAAGCGATGCACCATGCCTGGCTTGGTGGCCTGCTCGAACATACCCTGAGCGTGGCTCGGATGGCTTTGCAGGTGACCCCGCTCTATCCACAGATAAACCTTGATCTGGTTTTAACCGGGGCTTTGCTCCACGACATCGGCAAGGTTCATGAGCTGACCTATGAACGCAACCTCGATTACACCACCTCCGGCCGCCTTCTGGGACATATTATAATCGGGGTACAGATGATTCAGGATAAAGCTGCCACCATAAAAGGTTTTCCGGCTGCAACCCTGATGCTGCTTGAACATCTTATCTTAAGTCATCATGGTGAATATGAATACGGTTCCCCGAAAAGGCCCAAAATCCAGGAAGCCATTCTCTTAAATTTCATCGATGATCTCGATGCCAAACTGACTGCCGTAAACACCCACATGAGCTCCGGTAAAAACTCCGATCCCGAATGGAGCGACTATCATCGCCTCTTCGGCCGAGCCTTCTATCTTGGTCCCCAAGCCCCCTTGCCGGAGTCCGAGTCGGTCGAGCCGGATTTTTCAATGTCGACTTCTCCTCCTGCGGAACCGTCCCTGCTTTTTTAGAAAATTTTTGACCTTTTTGCGACCGCTGTCAGCCATTTTTCGCGACGGCTGAGATCTTCCAGACAACCTTCATCTTCAATCGGAGTATCGGGAAAGCGTTCGAGAACAGCCCGGGCAAAAAAGCCTGGGCCTTTATCTAAAGGTTGTTCGTCGTCCGGTTCGGCATAAATTGGTACGTTGGCAAGTCCACAGGATGGAGATTTACGTTTCAGGAGAAAGCCGTCAACCCGATCGAGAGAATCGAGAAAAATATGAGAAAAAGTGATCATGCGGCAGGTCAGATCAGCTCCGGTAGCCGGTTGTATCAGAGCCACACCACTATCTTTTTGCACCATAAGGATCGGTTGGCGGGGCACACCGAGGCCGACTTCACACTCTGGACAAACAGTTATAAATTCAACCTGTTGGCCCAAATCATTGACCAAGTTATTTTCAATCGTCGCTCCATTCCAGCGACAAACAGCAAACCCCAAACAACGACTGACAACGATTATCGGTTTACGGGTCACATCCACTCCTTATGGAGAATCAGGCCATGAGTGACTATAAAGCACCCCTTTTTTTTCGTAACGGCCACCGGCAATCTATTTTTCCAACCATTTTTCGTAAGGTGGATGGGGTTCACTATAGAAGAGAACGTATCACCACCCCCGATGACGACTTTTTGGATCTCGACTGGGTCTCCGGAAAATCAGACAAACTTACCATCATTTCACATGGTCTGGAAGGTAATTCTTCAAGGGCTTATGTTAAAGGCATGGTAAAAGCCGTAACTGAGGCCGGGTTTGATGCTCTGGCCTGGAATTTTCGCGGTTGCGGGGGCACCATCAACCGTCAGCCGAAACTCTACCATAGCGGTTCTTACCAAGATCTGGAAACGGTTCTCGAACATGTCTTCCAACACTACAAATACCGGGAAATCAATCTTATAGGTTTTAGTATGGGAGGCAATATTTCTCTAATCTACTTGGGCCGCAAAGAGAATGCGATTAACCAACGCATAAAAAAATGTATTGTTTTTTCAGTGCCCTGCGATCTCAAGGCGGGTAGTGAACAAATTGGCAAACCAACCAACCAAATTTACATGAAACGCTTTCTGCGCCTTCTCCACGTAAAGATAAAGGCCAAGAAAGTTACATTTCCCGATCTTTTTGATGATCATGATTACGCGAAGATAAAAAATTTTTATGACTTTGACAACCGCTACACCGCTCCGCTGCACGGTTTTATCGATGCCTATGATTACTGGAGGCAATGCAGTTCTAAACAATTTATCAAAAATATCCGAGTACCAACCCTGCTGGTCAGTGCTTTAGACGACCCTTTTCTGGCTCAAGCCTGTTACCCTTTCAATGAAAGTGCTGCTAACCCCCATACCTTACTGGAAACTCCGAAGCATGGCGGTCATGTCGGCTTTGTCACCTTTAAACGCAACCATTTATATTGGTCGGAAGAACGATGCCTTGCTTTTTTGCAGGGATGAAGATGTACAGACCATTTAACCATAGATAGGAACTAAAATTTGAATTACTCTATGCCAGACAAGAAGAACGTACCAACGAACGAGGATTCCGATAAACGGGAGTGGCTCTTTCATTTAGGTCTGCTTCTGGGTGCCGTCTGGTTACTGTTTGATGGTAACTTTCAGCGTAAGTAGAAAATTACTGCATATTGATGCAATTCAGCAAATTCTGGGGACATAACCCGATTCTCTGAAGGGAAATCGGGATTGTGTACCCTGAATTTGCGGGTTAGCAGAATAGTTACGATAAGAGAACGAAAAAATATGGAATGTTAACCCTTTTCGCCTTACAAGCTCCGGGTAAAAAAATGAAGTTTCACACAAAATGATCCTTACCTCAAATCTTCAATATCAAATTTATAGAAACTTATAACCTAACTATTCAGCTGAAAGTTACAAACATTAGATCATTAGAACTCCGACCGAGAAGAAGAGCAAAAGAAAAACCGCTATTGCACAGCGCAGAGGTGAAACTTTCTGGGTTACGCGAAACATCTGAAAAAGCCCAACAGTAAGCGAAACAAGGGAATAGACTGCAAGTGGAGCGTAGAGCCGGCTATATGGCAGAATGGAACCAGGGTCTCCCTCCGGCAAAACACTCTTGGCAGCCAGATAGGGAAGGGCTGGAAATGTCAGCGGCAGCAGAAAAGCGGAGGTTCGATAGAGCAAAGCAAGGTAACCCTGACCCCCAACACCGCGAGCCATAAGCCAGACCAGCAATGTTGTACCACCATGGAAAAAGAGTGCGATCAAAACCCCGGCAACAATGTTGCCACCAACAAGAATGGTATTTGAGATCTGCTCTACAGCATAGCCATGAATTTCGCCCCCAACAGTTTTTTGAAAAAAGGCCACCAAAAGACCATAGAGAGAGCCCATGCTAATCAGCATAAAGGGCATCCACATCGGCGAGCGTGAGCTCTCTCCGGCAAAACGATACGGGGTATCACGGAGAAGGAAAAGATCAGTTAAGAGCATAGACTAAACCCTGAAACTTAATTTTAAGGCACGAAAACCGGGGTTGATCCCCGATAGATTTTAGATATATCACTGCTGCAAATGAAAAGACAGGGGGGATTGAGATCCCCCCTGTCTTTTTTAAAGCATAATGCAAAAAGCTAACGACCTAGACCGGCATCGAAGACCAGATCATCAAACCAAGAGCAACAAGCGCACAACAGATAGCAAAGGTATTACCGGAGTAACGCTCAGTACTGTAGTCGTTCCAACCGTGAATCTTATCGACAACGCGGAGGATCTCTTCATCCTTCTCACCGCCGGTAACCAGGCTGGCAACAACCGTGACAAACCAGGCCGCGGAAGCGCTGAAGATACCACCCATCAAATAACCCAGAGGGCCCATGTTGATGAAGGTCATGCCAAAGAGTTTTCCTTTGGTCCACCACAGCGTAATCGAGAGAACCGCACCGACAATCATGCCCAGGTTGGCACCAATCTTATTAGTACCCTTCCACCCGATACCCAGGATCAGAACCGGAGTAAAGGTTGAGGCAGCAACCACGAAGGCCCATATAACGCTGGTCAGCAAAAATTGCGGCGGATTCAAAGCCAAGCCGATAGTTGCAAGACCACCGATAGCGGTGAAAAGCAGACCCATCTTCATCTTCTTGTCATCGGTCGCATTCGGATTAATGGTTGTATAGATGTCATGACCGATACCGGTACCGATAACCATCAGGAGACCACCAATCGTCGAGAGACCAGCAGCCAAGGCACCAGCGATCGGCAGCGCACCAATCCAGGACGGGGTAAAGGCCTGACTCATAACCACAACCAACAAGTCAGCATCTTTTGGATTGATGGTAAGCCCCTGAGCCCCTACGATCTCTTGAACCGTGTAGAGCTTGGCGGCAAAGCCGATGGCAAAAGTAGTCAGAAAGACAAAACCGATAAAGAAGATAGCCCACAAAGTCGCTTTTTTACCTTCCCGAACCGAGGGCGCCGTAAAGTAACGCATGGCGACATGGGGCAAGCCGATGGTACCAAAACTAAGGCTCAGAAAAATTGCGGTATAGTACTTGAAACTCAACGGCAGTTTACCCATCACCGTGGTAAACGGATCAAAATAGGTCGGCAGTTCAGCCAGCATCGTCGGAACCAGTTTGGAGTAACCGAAAGGCGGGAAGATGCTGCCGCCACCGGCACCAAGCTTCATCAGGATAATAATGGTCGGAAAGATCAGAGCGAACTGGAGAATGATACTCTGCAGGGTCTGATTGTAGGAGAGCCCATACATACCACCAACAGTAACATAGGTGGTAACGACGAGACCACCAACCACAAGACCCATGGTGTAATCCCAGTGAAACATTACCTGAAAAAGGTTACCAACACCCTTCATCTGGCCGATCAGATAGAGCTGAGCCAAAAGGATCATACAGAGAACCGAAATGATCTTGGCAGTAGAGCCAAAACGTTCACCAATAAACTGCATACTGGTAAACTTACCCCAGCGTCTGAGACTCGGAGCCACAGAGATCGAGACCATGACAAAACCACCCATCCAGGCCATAACAAAAGCGACCAAAAGGTACTGGAGTTTCCAGATCAGTGCGGTAAACCCGAGAAAGGTCGCCAGACTGAGGAAGTTTGAGGTCATCGCGAGACCATTCGAGAGAGCTCCAATCCCGCGACCTGCGGTATAGTAATCGTCAGATGACGTGGTTTTCTTCTGTGAAATATATCCGACATAGAGAAAACCAACAACCATGAGCACAGTGTAGATCAAACCAAAGGTCGAGATCGACTTGGTCGGCTCAAACTTGTACATTTTTTTGGCGGCCTCTTCGGCGGCCATAACCAGAGCCGGTGAGCAGAGCAGAGCCAGAACGGCAAGAATCAGACGCTTCATTTTTCACCTCCGGCACTACTCGCTTCAATCTCACGGTCAATATTTTCACTGACGTTCATATAGAACCAATAAAAGAAAAATAGAACTATCCAGCCAATGAACATGGCCAGGAAATAGTGACTCGGGAAACCCATTATATATCCCTTGGTAATACCCGGAAACATATAGAACAGCGGGTAGATGTTGGTCAGCAAGATTACGACCAGGAAGCTGAACAACGAGAACAGACACTCCTTTTTATAAGCACCCATCAATTTTCTCCTCCTAAAAAAATCAATTAAAATTTTACTTTGCAAGCAGTTGTGCTCGGCCTCAGCACGATCAAACATTAACTTTTTAAAGAAATAAAATAGTATTTCGTATCATTTAAGCAATGTCCACCCCTAACGGCTAGGCAATCACACTTCCAAAGTGACTTCAGGGTAAGCTGTTAAACCATCCCCACATTTTTTCAAGGA
>JAYEMC010000492.1:0-7528 GCA_034717935.1 Pseudomonadota bacterium
ATGTCGATAATTTATGTGGTCTCTGATTACGGACGTCTGATCAAAAAAGGCGATGTTTTACAGTTGCGTAAGGGTGATGATCTTTTAAAGACAATCTTTCCTTTCAAGACTGAGCAGTTGGTGATTATTGGTCGTATCGAGATTACCAGTGCGGCGATTAATCTTTTGATGCGGCACCAGATTGATACGGTTTTTCTGCATCGTAATGGCCGCTTTAACGGGAAATTTGCTTTTGCTTCTGGAAAGAACGTTTTTTTACGGCAAAAACAGTTCAAATCGATTGAAGATGATCTGTTTACGTTGGAATTTGCGCGCTGTGTTGTGCGGGGAAAACTGCGCAATCAGCTGACGTTTATGCAGCGCACAATGCGCACCAAGAGTGTGAACGAGATTGCGCAAAAGGCTGTGGATGGTCTTAAGCAAGCGCTATTTTCTTTGGAAAAAGCCGAATCAGTTGATTCAGTTCGGGGTTATGAGGGGCTTGGGGCGCGGCTCTATTTTTCAGTTTTTCAGCAAGCCATAAATCCGCAATGGGCAGTTTTTAAAGGCCGTAGTATGAATCCGCCGCAAGATAACGTGAATGCAGTTTTAAGTTTTCTCTATACGCTGATTTTTTATCGGGTTGATGCGGCTTTAGAGGGGGGCGGCCTTGATCCTTATGTCGGTTATCTGCACAAACTTAATTACGGTAAACAGGCTCTGGCCTTTGATCTGGTTGAGGAGTTTCGCGTACCGCTGGCTGACACTCTGGCGGTCTCGATGTTTAATCTCGGGATACTCTCGGAAGGGAATTTTGAGGAGGTTTCGTTTTCCGGGGAGAGTGATTATCCCCGGCAGCCGGAAAATTCAGAATCAGATTACGAGAGCCCTGAAAAACGCGGCGTTTTGCTGACGAAAGAGGGTTTGCGTAAGGTCATTACTCAGTTTGAAAAGAAACTTGATACGCCTTTCTTCTATCCGCCGGTCGCTGGTCGGATAACTCATAAAAAAATATTTTTTGAACAAGTTAAACATTTCCGCCGGGTTCTGACCGGCGAGGAGAGCCGTTACAATTCCTTTCAAATCAAATAGAGTGGCTCTTTAATGATCTATCTTGTTTGTTACGATATTTCCCATCCTAAACGTTTGCGCCGGACGGCTAAAATTCTTGAGAACTTTGGCTTAAGGGTGCAGAAATCTTTTTTTCAATGTGAGATGGAGCAAAAGCGGATGGAGCTTTTGCGTGATCAAGTGTTGGCTGTGGTCGATTGTGAAAAGGACTATTTCTTTATCTATCCACTGTGTGAGGATTGCAGTCGCAAAGCTTTGACCGATGGTACCGGAACGTTGATAAAACTGTTGGCTTTTGAGATTTTGTGACGATGAAACACTGGTTGGTTATTTATGATATTCGCGACCCCAAACGTCTGCAGAAGGTTGCGAAAAAAATGGAAAGTCACGGCTTCAGGGTGCAGAAATCGGTTTTTGAGGTCGAGGCGACCGAGGTGGTTATTGCCCGTTTACGCCAGAGTGTCAGGCGGATTATCGAAGATGAAGATTTTGTCGTCTATTTTGATCTCTGTGATCGCTGTTGGCAGAAGAAGATGAAGTATGGGCCGGGTGAGTTTTGTGACCTGGACGAAAAGGAGTTTTACCTGTTGTGAAGAATATTTTGGTCTGTACGCTGGGAGCAAGTTGGGCTGTGATTCCTGAGGTTCTGGCCTTTGTTGACCCCGATTTTCTGCCGCTTTACGCAAAACATCCGGAACGTGAACATCTGCTGGCTTTGGTTTGCGAACAGGGTTTGCGGGCTCCGGATGAGCTATGGGTGGTGACCACTGAGGGGGAGAAGACGGTCAAAAGTCTCAAATCGTTGGCCGAATGGTGGGCACTTCTCGGCGATGTGCGGCCTTTGCGGGTCTGGCAGGCGGCGGGAACTAATGAGTTGGCGGGGGAGGATGAGTGCAGCCGAATTCGGGAATTGACCCTGCGGGTGGTGCTGAAAGCGCAGGAGTTGGCCGGAAATTCGGGCCAGGTGTTGCTCTCTCTCGCCGGTGGGCGCAAAACCATGAGTGCCGATTTGCAATGGGCCGGAACTGTTTTTGGTTGTGATGCGTTACTTCATGTTGTCGATAACGGTGATTTGCCGCCGCAGCTCAGATATGCTGAAGCGAAATTTATGATCGGAGTTCTGCCGGTGGAAATTTTGGCCCCGGCAGAACCGGCCCGAAATTTACCTGAACGGATTATGCCCTGTGTTTCAGTCGTGATGCCGCTCTTTGTCGGGCGCGGTTATCGCAGCGATCTGCTCGATGTTGATTGGCAGGGGCGGGGGCCGGTAACCGGGGAGCGTTTTCCTTTGCCCCTGGCGTCGGAGATTAATGGTGGAGAGTCGGGACAGGAGTTTATAAGTTGTCGTTGGCAGGCCGGGGCCGGGGTCGCAAGTCTGGCCTCTGAGATAAATGATCGAGAGAAAGAGGGGCAGCAACTTTTAGGTAACTATCTGGCGGCAGTCAGTCAAGATGAGCGTCATGAAAACTGGCGTAGTCTCTATCGGCTGGCCCCGAGAATTATTGAACATTTACGTAAAACTCCATTGACCGAGGAGTATCGAGATTGGTTTGCGCGTTTGCCGAAGGCTGAGCTCCATTGTCATCTCGGCGGTATTCTTGATGTTGCGGCCCAAAAACGGGTCGGTGCAACGGTTTGGCAAGCTTTGTCTGATGAGCAAAAAAGAGCGGCCATGATTAGAGTCGGCGGGCTTTTGCGAGAGGATAAATGGGCTTGGGAGTGGCCCGAACAACTTAGATCGGGGGATCGCAGTGCAAATTGTGCCGCCCTGTTGGTCAGCCTTGATGAGCAAGTTTTAGAAGAGCATCTTTTTGCCGCAACCCGGCCGCGTTTTGCTTTACTTACCAATCCGCATGGATTTGCTGCTTATGAGCGGCCTGGTGAGCTGAGCGGGTCGGCAATTTTGGGGCAGGTGGCGGCGATAGCTCAATATGCCGGCGAAATTTATGATTTCGTCAAAAAAGAACGGCTCCTCTATTGTGAACTGCGGGGCAGTCCGCTGAAATATCTGGATGGTGATGGTTTGCGCTTTTTACGCCTTTTTTATCGAGCCCTTACGGCTTTGATCAAAGAAGATAGCGAGAGTAAGTGGCAGCCTGTTTTTGGTTTTGTAATTATTAGTGATCGTCGAGATCTTGAACGAGAGGGTGCGAAAGCGCGTTTGGAGGAAGCCGCAAAGCTGGCTGTGGCGGCCGGCGATGATCCCGAACTTAGAGATTTTGTTGTTGGCATGGATTTGGCGGGTAATGAAAAGAGTGGGGATTTGCGGGCGATAGCTGGGTACCTGGAACCGGTTTTTGCCTGTTGTCTGCCGGTAACCATTCACGCAGGCGAGGGGACTCCGGCAGATAAAATCTGGCAGGCGGCCTACCATCTTAATGCCGATCGTATCGGTCATGGTTTAACCCTGGTTGAAGCGCCGGATCTGGCGGCCCGTTTTCGTAATCGCAATATCTGCCTGGAGCTTTGCCCGAGCAGTAATCTGGAGGTGGTTGGTTTTCATGATCCCGCTTCGGGAAGTTTGGCGGGCGCCGGTGATAAACATTATCCCCTGAAACAGTTGTGGGAGATGGGTTTACCCTTAACTATCTGTACCGATAATCCGGGCATCAGCAAAACGACGCTGACCAATGAATATCTAACCGCTTCCCGTCTGGTTGGAGGACTCACCCTGTGGGATGCTTTGGCGATGATCAAACAAGCCTTTTCCCACTCTTTTCTCCCCGCCGAAACCCGGGAATCGTTGATGAAAAGAGCCGACAAAATTATTTTCAAACTGGTAGCCGAAGATTTTGCTTAAAAATTAGTCGCCTCCCGCCAAAATCAGAGCCGCATTGACGCCGCCGAAGCCGGAGTTGGTGACCATGAGATGCTCTCCGGAAAACTTTTGTCTCTCTGAAGAGACCTGGTCGGCGATCTCATTTTCGGCATCTTTAAGGCCTGCGGTCGGCGGTAGCAGCTGGTTTTTCAGAGACTCGACCGCGATTACGGTTTCCAAGGCTCCGGCGGCACCCAATGTATGGCCGAGAGCCCCTTTTATTGAGTGGAAAGGGACTTTTTTGCGGCCGAAAAGTTCAGAGAATGCGGCTATTTCCATGCCGTCATTGTGAATTGTGCCGGTGCCGTGTGCATTAATTGCAGCAATTTTTTTCGCTCCTAAATTGGCCCGCTTTAAAGTTCGGCGGCAGGCTTTGATCAAGCCCCGACCATCCCGGGCCGGAGCCGTCAGATGGACGGCGTCGTTAGCTACTCCCCAGCCTCTGATTTTAGCTAGTGGTTTACGACCCTCTTTGCGCGCTTGTCGATCTGACATCAGGAGGAGGGCGGCGGCTCCTTCGCCTAAGGCTAAGCCGTTGCGCTTTTTAGCAAAAGGGTGGCAGCTATACGGGGTTAGGGCCTGGAGTGAGGCAAAACCGGCAAAGACAAATTCGGCGAGAATTTCGGCCGCCCAGACAAGGATGGCTTCCTTTTGTCCACTGGCAATCCGGCTGGCGGCGGTGGCTAAGGCTATGGTTGAAGAGGCACAGGCCGCATTAATTGTGATGCCGGGATCGCCTAAGTCGAAATGTTGGGCGACCCAAGTGGCGGTCTCGAAGTTGTTTTGTGCCGAATTTTCGGAGGTTGATTTTTTCTGCCAGATTTTTTCCCGGCGGTCGATGTCTCCTTTAAGAGTGGCCCCAATCAGAGCGCAATTATTCGGTAGAGGGGCTGGGAAATCCTGGAAAAGTTTTTCCAGCAGGGTCGGCAGGCGACTTGTAAATTGCGGGTCGACTTGGAGATCTTTGATCTCAGCTGCAATTTTGCAGTAGTAGGGATCTGTGATAAAGCGTTTGATTGGAGCTATAGCCGACTTCCCGGTGAGAAGTCTGCGCCAGGTTTCAGAGCGGTTCTCTCCCAGAGCCGAGACTGCCGCCGTGGCTACAATCCAGACCTCATTCACGAGCCGTCTCCCAAGTTGAAGCCTTGCCGCCAACGTTTTAGAAAAGTTTGGAAAAAAGGCGGTGGTACCATCAAGACGGCTTTATCCTGATAGTTGAGCATCATCTGGACACTGTAACCCGAGGTCGTCAACTTATTTTGCTCATTAAAAATTTGGTACGTGAAATTGAGACGGGCCGCCTCCGACCAGTGCAGTTCTCCTTTGATCGTGAATCTTTCGCGCAGTTGTAAGGGGTGAACATAATCGAAGTGAAGTTGGCGGATGGGGGCGGCGATCCCGTTTTTAAAAAAATCAAGGTAGCCTATTCCGAAGTGGTCGCCCAACGTTTCCCTGACATCTTCAAAATAGCTTGGATAACGGCCATGCCAGACGATGCCCAAGGCATCAACCTCTTCGAAACGAACCCGTCTTTCAACTGTAAAAGACAAGGATTGCGGGGCGCCGGGAACTGTTTTAAACGGATTTTTTTTCATGCTTGATTTAAGTGTAGAGTCATCGAAGCCGCTCTTTTTTCGGCGACCGTTATGGTGATTTTGGCTTTGATAGCTTGTTTTGGCTCTTCGGTTGCGGGTTGGGTGATTTTGCAGGCGACGGTAAGAGTTTGTCCGGGTTGAATTTGACTCATGAATTTTGCTTTATCGAGTTTTTGTAACGTCAGTTTTTGTCCGTAGAGTTTTTCGCTGACGATAATCCCAAGCAGCACCTGAAGCATCGCGGGCAGCACCGGGTAGCCGGGGAAATGGCCGTCAAAACCGATAAAGTCGGCGGCCGGACAAAAGTTTTGCCAACCGCTATCCGGTTCGCTGGTGACCAGTTCTTTTTGAGCCGTGTTGAGCAGAGCCTGGCGCATGGTGATCATAAATTTATAATACCTCAGCTTTGTGGAGCCAGAGAGTCAGGCGATAGTCCGGTTTGCGGTTTTGCAGGATAATCCGGTTTGGTAGCCGGCTGATTTCTGCTTGTCCGACGAGTTCTTGGTCGTAGTCATGGAACGTGACAACCCAGCGAGGTTTTTGCCGGTTGTCACAGATTTTTGTCAGTCGTGGCGGCTTGCCGCTGAACTCTGTTACGGGTTGCGGGTTGCGGTCGTTAAAAGATTCCCGGCAATTTTTTAAACTGAAAAAGATATTCTGAACTGCCGTGGCCACCGCATTAGCAAATTGTTGTTTTCTTCGATTTGCTGGTGACTGGTCTTTAGGGTTGATTGTAGCTTCGACAAGCTCGTAACCGTGGCGTTCGACTTCAAGATTGAGCAGGGTTAAGCCCAGGGCGTTGAAAATTACCAGATGAGCTCGCCTTTGTTTCAGGTCGAGCTCCATAAAGCCTTCAAGCATCTCCTGTTTATCCCGATACTCAAGTTTGGCGCTCTGGCGCAGGCGATAGGCCACCGGTTGTAAAAGCCAGCAATCGGCCGGTAGCCGGGAGTTTGGCGACTGGGTTTGAGGTGACGATCCGGCACAAGAGAGTATAGAAAAGAGCAATAAAAAGCCAAGAAAACGGTTCATAATATCATTCGTACTACCGCAAGGCGGGGACAGGCTCCTAGACTTTCATGAGTGAAAATTTACGGTTCAATAACCAGAATTTCGTCATCGTCATCATTCGATTTTGCTTTGTGGGAGAGTTCCTGGAGATGGCCGAATGAGAGAATTCGCCCATCTCCATCCATTACCCGGTCTTCACCGAGTATAACCAGGCCGGTTTTATCGATAACATCTTTCTTGTATTGAAACTGGTATTCCAGTGTTTTTTTCCGCAGGTTGTAGCTCAAAAGCATCCAGATCAGACCGATGACCACCGCCACCCCGAAAACCACGGCCAGGCCGATAAATAGATAGTGGGCCGTGCGTCCGCCGACATCACCGATGACGGCGAGGATGTCGTCGAGTTTGTAGGCGACCCCGGAGAGGGCGACCAGGGCGATGAGGCCGAAAAGAAAAGGCACTTGGCGAATGACGTAGAGGAAGGCGTGAAATTTATGAATTCGACTTCTGGTCTCGGCGGCGCTCTGGTATAGGCTGTTGATCTCATCGGCAATTCCCTGGTGGCCAAAGATGTAGTGATCAAAGCTGATGACGATGATGCCGAGCAGGAAGGTGATGGTTAGAGGGATGATGAAAGCCGCAAAAAAGTATGATTTCCAGGGGAAGGGGACGGTTTCAGGTCCTATTTGGCTTAAGAAGCTGACAAAAAAGATGAAGCCTTCAATGACGCAGATAGTGATCAGGTAGGTGCGGAAGAGTTCTTTGATCTCCTCTTTTTCAAAAAGGGCGGCGATTCCTTTAGGTTGCGACTTGTTTGAGGTTCGAGCCCGTTTTTTCTTGGGTTCTTTCTCATTGGAGTTTTTTTCTGAGGATTTGGCCTGAGTTGGATGAACTGAATTGTGGTCGGGCTCTGCGGCATTAACGGTAGGGGCTTCAGCCCCGGTTTCAGGTGTTGTAACAGGGTTGTCGGATTGTGTTTGAGACATTTCTCGTAACGCTCTGTAGTTAAATGGTCGAAATAAAAAAGGCGAAAAAAAACAGTGGATTCTTATCA
>JAYEMC010000493.1:0-7513 GCA_034717935.1 Pseudomonadota bacterium
CGATCTTCTACGTCGTAGCGCTTTTTCAGACACTCGACATACTATTTGTATGGTCTCGCGCCTGAAAAACCACTACTCCTTGTATATCGAAATTTTTACTTAGCCATCCCGAAACTTTTTACGCCCCGAAGGAGGTGCCCTTGGGGTGCGAATACATCAGATGTTAGGTTTAGGGAAAAAATCAAGTTGGGGGATTTTTTCGATCAAACCAAGATCTTTGGCGGTTCGGTAGAATAGATCAAGACCGGCGAGAGCTCGACTATCAAGTTTGTAGGAGATCGCCTGCTGCCAGTAAGCGAGTAGTTGATCGGGAGTGATCGAGGTTTCTCTTCCCATTGTTGTCAGGGCTGGACCTGTCATGTCGGCGAGTTTTTCAGGCAGTACTGAAATAATTCTGTCTAAGCGTTGATGGAGATCAATGACCGTCCGTCTTTTTTCGTGCAGGGCCTTTTTGCGGCCGATCCAGAGGGCGTAGACGAAAGGCAGGCCGGTGAACTGGTGCCAGAGGCAGCCCAAATCGTAAACTTTGAAACCGGTTGGTGGCTTATGGTAGAGTTCTAAAGCCCGGTCGCCGATGATAAGGGCCGCTTCCCGGGTTTGATCCGGTTTGAACTCTTCCTTGGTGAACGTGATCTTGTCTGGGGGCAGTCCTTGAAAATGAAAAAGAATAATTTTTAAAAGAAAAATAGAGGTCAATGAATGGTTGGTTAAAGAGATGTTGCAACCGTTTAGTTCAGACAAGGGACGGCGACTTAAAAGGATGACGCTGCGAACTTCATTAAGTGAGGCGATGGCAATGTTGGGGAGGACAAAATAATCACTACTTTTGGGGCTTACGGCCAGCAGCATTGAGGATGAAGGGCTCATATCTATCGCCCCATTTTCGAGCCCCTGATTGAGCTGAGCCGGATGGCCGGGTTTTAAAGAGAATAAGTTGCCGTTTAAGGTCTCTTGCAGTTGCTGGTAAAGAGGTCGGCAATTTAAATAGTCGATCTGGCCAAGGTTGAGTTGCGGCTGCATTATTTCTGCTCTCGGGCCGATTTTTCGGTTTGGCTTTTATCCGGGCTGCCGGTTTTCTTTTTTTTGGGTTTGCCGAAAAGAGTACCATAATCCAGCTTCCGGGCTCCGGCATTGCGGTTTAAGCGCTCTCTCTGTTGACGCCAGAAGGAGAAGTGCGAAGGCTGAGGTGTGGTTGTTCGGGTTATTACCGCATAAAAAAAGAGGGCGGCGAAAAAATTTTCCCGATTTAGGAGTTGTTTAATGCGTTTGTCACCCCGGCCCAAGCGGTAGAGCAGGGAGAAAATATCTTTTATTGCATGCCGCTGAAAACGGGGCAGGCTTAAACGTTGGCTAATCGGTTTTAACCACTCCTCGACCTTTTCCTGAACCAGGTTGAGGCGAACTCCATCAGCCAACGGGTACTCTTTGAGAATTCCTGGCAGAAGCAGGGCCATGACCGTCATTTTTTCGAGTTCGTTGTCATTGTTAACCAGCGGGAAAAAGTTTTCAATCTGTTGTATGATAGGGATAGCTTCCGCCGTATTGGCGGCAATTTGTTCGGGTAGCCAATGCTGGTTGATTTGGTATTTATTGCCAAGTGACAACAGGGAGGCGGTCGTTTTTTTAGTGTAGAGACCTCTTAACTCTTCGCGTAAACGGCTTGCGGGAACATCGGCTAAGGCGGGGGCTTGGGCCTTAAGGCCCAAGCCTGTTTCATCTTCGATCGTAAAATTGAGACGGCAGGCGAACTCAAGAGCCCGTAAAATCCGTACCGGATCTTCGGCAAAGCGGGTGTCCGGGTCACCGATAATGCGGATAATGCGATCCTCAAGATCCCGCAGGCCGTCAACATAGTCAATGACGGAGAAATCGGCGATATTGTAGAAGAGCGCGTTGACGGTGAAATCGCGGCGTCCGGCATCTTCGGCGGGAGTTCCGAAGAGGTTGTTAGCCAGCTCCGGTTGCTCCTTGATACGTTCGGCATCGTCATGTTCTAAAGTGAAGGGCCGGCGAAACGTGGCGGTCTCAAAAATCTGCGGCTTAGAGCGGCTGTGACCATAAAAGAAGATGTGAACCAGGCGGAAGCGGCGACCAATAATGCGCGAGTTGCGGAACAGTCTTTTAAGCTGTTTGGGGTTGGCATCGGTGACGATGTCAAAGTCGGCTGGTTTCTGTCCCAAAAGCATGTCCCGCACGGCCCCGCCTGCAAGATAGGCGGTAAAACCGCTGTTTTTAAGTCTGTAGAGGATTTTTATGGCGTTGTGGGCGATTTTTTTGCGCGAGATCGGGTGGTCTGGGCGGGGGATAATAATTGGTTCCAGAGCGCTCTTTTGTTGGTTATTAGTTGTAGCTTTAAAGGATGTCATAAAGAGGATGTCATCAAGATTTGTAACTATTCAGCGTAAGTAGAGAAACACCGTATATTGATGTATTTTAGCAAATTCTGGGGACATAACCTGATTCTCCGAAGGAAATCGGGATTGTGTACCCTGAATTTGCGGGTTAGCTGAATAGTTACCAAGAGTTTTTTGGTAAATTATTTGCCGGGGTGGTTTTACTGGTTGAGTTTTTGTCTTCCTTACAGTATGTTATCATACGTTTGAGGCTATAGCAGAGATAGGCGGTTTACGTAAAGTCTTTTATGGAGTCGATAACCGGATGGCCGAAAATAGAGTAGAACAGAGTCGGGCTGGATTAGAGAAAGAGCTGGCTTTGTCTCGTGAAGAGTGTCGCATCTTGAAAGAGCAGTTAAGTTGCATACTTGCCGACCAGTGTGACCGTAGTGCTACCGAAATCTTGCGCGAAGCGGCCTTTCAGCAGGCTATTCTGATTGCTGAACTGCGTGAAAAAGAGGAGGTTCTAAGTAAGCTGGTAATTACCGATGGTTTGACCGGCCTCTATAATCATCGCCATTTTCAACAGCGTCTACGGGAAGAGTTTGAGCGGATTAAACGTTATTCCGGGGAACTCTCTCTGATTATGATCGATATCGATAATTTCAAACACTATAATGATACCCATGGTCATCCGGCGGGTGACAAGGTACTTCTGATGGTTGCTAATATTTTGCTTAACAATGCTCGACATAGTGATATCGTGGCTCGCTATGGTGGTGAAGAGTTTGTGGTTCTCTGTCATAGTGGGATTGAAGATACGGTTCGGGTGGCTGAGCGTTTTCGGCAAGAGATAGAAAGTGCCGAGATTCCCGGTCAGGAGCAGCAGCCTCTGTTGGCGGGTCAAACGGAAGGGATCCTGACGATTTGCCTTGGAGTGGCTGCCTACAATGCTTCTATGACTGAAGCGGGTGTATTGGTCGAACGGGCTGATGAAAAGCTCTATCAGGCCAAAGATGAGGGGAGGAACCGGGTTGCGTATTGATCTTTTCTCACGTTTTAAAGTAACATTCTTTATTAAACTCATGATTGTTTCCAGTATTGTTGCAGTTGTGGGGCTCCTTATTTTTCCGGGTTCTGCCTTCTCTTTCGGCTTCTCTC
This sequence comes from Pseudomonadota bacterium, assembly GCA_034717935.1. Classification (GTDB taxonomy): domain Bacteria; phylum Desulfobacterota; class Anaeroferrophillalia; order Anaeroferrophillales; family Tharpellaceae; genus Tharpella. The sequence continues at coordinate 3,495 of JAYEMC010000493.1, forward strand.
TGGCAGTCCATACTTTGTTGGTGGTTGCGCTTTTCTGGTTTATGGTGAAGATTGTCTGGCCGATTCGAGCCAGTTTGGATAAAATTGTCTTTTTCGTGGAAAAACACAAGGTTAACAGTGATGAAGACGTTAGTCGTCGTTCAGAGATTGTTATGGGTAGTTATCGGGGAATACTTGATAATGTAGTCAATCTTATGGAGAATCAGTACGAAGATCTGATCTCCCACAGTCGGCAACTGGAAATTTTTTCCCAGGTTTTAGAAAAACAGAATCTCAAGGTTAATGAAAGTCGGCAGCGTTATCGCCGCACTCTTGATGCTCTCGAAAATGGTCTTTTCTTGATTGATGATAGCTATATCATTCAGTCCATTAATCGGGCTGAGGCGGCTTATTTTGAGGCTGTGCCGAAAGAGTTGGTCGGTAAAAAATGTTATCAGGTTTTTCGCCAGCGCAAAAGCCCTTGTCCCGACTGTATGCCTCGTGACTGTATGGCGGATGGCCAAAGCCGCAATCGTTTGCGGGTTGAGAGGCGTCGGCTCGGACGCGAGTATGTCAATATTTACTGCTACCCGATTTTTCATAAAGGAGAGGAAAGCCACGAGGCGGTGATCCATATTCAGGATGTCAGCCCTCTGGTGATGATGGAAGAGCAGGTGTTAAGGACTGAAAAAATGGCCAGCATTGGGCAGATGGCGGCCGGCATTGCTCATGACCTGAACAACTATCTGGCCGCAATCTACGGAGTTGTGCAGCTGTTGCAGATGCGTTTTGAAATGGTTCCCGCAGAACATGAAAAGGATTTAAAGCTGCTTGGCAGGCTTAGGGAACAGGTCGAAGCCCTGAATTTGATGGCCGGTAATCTGATGGTTTTTTCTCACCCTGAACGCAAAGAGTTGTTTCCCCTACCTCTAAACCAGGTGATTGATGACGCCCTCTCCTTCAGCCGTTATGAGTTGGAACGGGAGCAGGTCGGTGTGAACAAAAAATTTGCCGAAGGTTTGCCTTCCGGTCGAATGGAAAAAGGGCAGATTCAGCAGGTCGTATTGAATTTGATGCTTAATGCCGCGCAGGCGATTCGGGAGCGCAAAGCTCAACTTGAAGACGGTTTTATCGGTCAGGTCAGGGTGACTACAGGTCTAGAGGATGAAAAGCATATTTTTTTCTCGGTTATTGATAATGGGGCCGGCATCACTCCAGAGTGTCAAGAACATCTATTTGATCCATTCTTTTCGACTAAGGAAGTTAAAGTTGAGGGCGGGGCAACCGGACTGGGGCTGTTTACGGCTCAAACAATTGTGAAACAGCATCAGGGTACCATCAGTTTTAGTAGTGAAATTGGTAAAGGGAGTTCCTTCAAGGTTGTTCTTCCGTTGCGACAAGATGATGATTTATGTATTTTATAATCCGGCAAAGCCGAAACTTGACAGGTTGTATAGATGAATATTGATATGATTAGAGAGTATAAGGAACTTTCGGTTTTTTTATTAAAAACTTTGCAGGGATCATTGCCCGGCGGCCAGGGTTCGGGCAAGGCTTTGGGTTCGCTCCATGAATCTTTGCAAGGTGCTGCCAATGCGAGTCAGATCAAGCGTATACATAAACAGGTCAAGGATTTGCTGCTTAAAGAAAAACCGGTTGATGTTAATCTTCTATTGTCATCTGTGCAGCATTTGAAAAATGACTTGTTGTCCCAGTCGAACGTTGAAAATGATCTGCGTACTCTTGTCGATGAATTTAAATCACTGTTGGGAATGGCATTGCACCAGATCGAGTCTCTCTCTTTACATGAAGAGAAGAGTCGGAAACTTTTTCTGGAATGTCAGGATGAACTGAATGGTGTCGCTACACCGTCCGATATGAGCCGTTACGTCGGCAAGTTCAAACGTCTTTTTTCCGTCAATATTTTTCTTGATGATGAGACCGGCCGGGAGCGGGATGAACTGAAGAAGATTATCACCATTCTGGCTGATTCTATCTCTGGCTTGCTCTTAAGTAGTGGTGATTTTGACAGCGGTCTGGATGAGTGTATCGGGCGCTTGCAACAGGCTCGGACGCTGAATGAAGTTCAGGAGATTCGCGAGTTGCTCCTGCAACAAACCCAAGGCTTACAAGCTAAAACCAGGCAGCTGGTGGCGGATGTGCAACAGTCGCGGGAACAGATAAGTGATGCCAATAAACAGGTTGAAGTTTTAAAAAAACAGATGGAAAAGGTCAAGCAGGAGATTATTATCGATCCTCTGACAAGAACCTATAACCGGCGGGCTTACGACGAAAAAATAAAGCAGGAGATGATGGGATATCAGCGTTACGGTCGGCCGACGGCCTTGGCGATTGTTGATATAGACCATTTCAAAAAGGTTAATGACACCTATGGCCATCGAACCGGAGATGGGGTTTTGCGGATTTTAAGTGAAGTGATGAAGAAGGAGATTCGTGAGATTGATGTGCTGGCTCGTTATGGTGGAGAGGAATTTGCCTTAATTCTGCCGCATACTCCTTATCAGCATGCGCTTGAGGTGGCCGAACGGATTCGGAGGAAGGTTGAAGAGAGTCGTTTTACTTATAAAGGAAAACCCTTTTCGGTAACCATCAGTATCGGGGTTGGAACTTTAAAAGAGGATGATAATTTGGAGAGCTATGTCGAAAGGGTTGATAAAGCCCTCTATCGGGCCAAAGATCGTGGTCGTAACCGGGTGGTAGGTGAAGAGGCTTAAACTTACAGCTTTTTAATCATGGCAATCTCGTCACAGTCGGGAAACTTGGCACATTTTAGACAGTCTCCCCAAATTTTATGGGGAAGTTGATTTTTGTCGATAGTTTGATAGCCGAGACCGGCAAAAAAACTCTCCTGATAGGTCAGGGTGAAGACTTTTATTAAACCCAACTTGATAGCTTCTTCTTCGCAGTCGTTGACCAGTTGTCGGCCGATTCCCTGTTTCGTGTGGGGCGGCAGGACGGCGAGTGAGCGAATCTCTCCTAAATCTTCCCAACAGACATGCAGGGCACTGACTCCCAAAATCTGATTTTCCCTTTGATAGATCACGAAATCACGCAGGTTGTCGTAGAGATCACTTAGTGAACGGGGTAACAGCAGGCCCTTTTTTGCATAATATTCAAGCGTGCTCTGGATAACCTTTACATCTTTTATCGTGGCTCTACGAATCATATTTTGTCCTTTAGTGCCTCTTTGCGTAAGATTCCGGCGTGTTCTTCAGCCTCTTTGGTGATCTCTTCACCGCTGCCCATGCGGGCCAGTTCGCGAATTCGTTCCGGCTCTTGGTCCGGGGAAAATTCGCTGATTTGGATTTTAGTCTCCTCTTTTTCCGGGCATATCAATTTATCAATGACAAAGTGCTGGTCGGCAAAAGCCGCAACCTGAGGCAGATGGGTAACGGTGATCACCTGGCAGTTTTCAGCAATGTCGGCAATTTTGCGACCGACGGCCGCCGCGGTGCCGCCGCCGAGGCCGGTGTCGACCTCGTCAAAGATCATAGTCGGCAGTTGGTAACGATGAGCGAGGGTGGTTTTCAGTGCCAGTAAGAGTCTGGAGAGCTCGCCGCCGGAGGCGATATTTCCGATCGGGGCGGGCTCTTCACCGGGGTTGGCGCTGAAGAGGAAAGTGATACGATCCATGCCCGTAGCCGAGCAGGTGATCTCTTCTTTCTTGATGAGAAAACGAGCTTGGGCGAGATTGAGGTCATGGAGATGCCCGGTTACGGTTCGGGTCAGAATCTCTCCCTGTTCCCGGCGGGCTCGGCTTAGTTTTTCAGCTGCCTGCAACATCTTCTCTCTTTTTTTGGCAAGTTCAAGGGTCAGGCGTTTTTTCTCGGTGTCGCGATTCTCAAAGCCTCTGACTTTTCCTTCAAGTTCGTTATGTAACTCAATCAGGCCGTTTATATCGGTCGCAAATTTTCGTTTGAGGCGTTCCAGAACGGCGAGGCGCTCTTCGGTCTCTTCGATAGTTTGTTCGTCGATATCGAGGCGCCCCGTGTAGTTCTGATTTTCTTTGCAAATTTCCT
>JAYEMC010000494.1:0-7502 GCA_034717935.1 Pseudomonadota bacterium
GGTTCACACAAATAACCCGTACTACACCATGACGTTTAATCAATTTGCACTTATCGCACATTTTTTTTACAGATGCTCTAACCTTCATCTCTTACTCCACTTACTATTACTACTTTGCCGGAATTACCGTATCTAGCGGCTCCGGTAGGTTATCCGTCCACGAGTCAAATCGTAAGGTGATAGCTGGATGGTTACTTTATCTCCGGGCAAAATTTTAATAAAATGCATGCGCATTTTTCCCGAGATATGGGCTAATACACGATGCCCATTCTCCAGGTCAACCCGAAACATTGCATTCGGCAAAGTTTCGACAACCGTCCCTTCGACTTCGATAACATCCTCTTTATTCGACATTTCTCTTTACCACCAAACTCACGTTCTTTCTTATTTTTCGTTTGATATCAATATTCAAGGTATAATAAATAATTAAACTTAATTATTTACAATTTACTCAAAATCTCAGAACCGTTCACGGTTATCGCTATTGTATGTTCAAAATGGGCCGATAACTTGCGATCTTTGGTTACCGCCGTCCAGCCATCCGCCAACACTTGAACCGCATATCCACCCTGATTTATCATGGGTTCAATCGCCATAACCATACCCTCTTTCAGGATAAGACCGGTGCCTGTCTTTCCGTAATTAGGGATCTGTGGAGGCTCATGTAATTCTGTCCCTATACCATGGCCAACAAAATCTCGTACTACGCTATAGCCGAACCCTTCCGCATGTTTCTGTACGTTATGCGATAACGTATAGAGTCTTTCGCCTGGACAAGCACACTCTATAGCTTTATGCAGGGACTCTTCAGTAACCTGCATTAGCCTTTTTGCTTCTTTACTAACTGTACCGACGGGAACCGTTATCGCAGCATCTCCATAATATCCATCAAGGAATACCCCAACATCAATGCTGATTATATCTCCATCCTTCAATTTGCGCTTTTTTGAAGGAATGCCGTGGACTATCTCATAATTTATCGATGTACAAAGTGTTGCCGGAAAACCAGCATATCCTTTAAAGGCCGGTCGAGCTCCCTGCCTTATGATCTCATCCTCAGCCAGTTTATCCAAGGCTCCGGTTGTGACCCCAGGGGCAACCTTTTGCTTAACCAGCTGCAGAACTTCAGCTACCATTCGGTTGGCAGCCCTCAGTTTGGCAATCTCACGTTTGGAACGTAGAGCAATCATCCATTTACAACGGCCATAATTGCCGCATAAATTTCATCAGGAGAACCGGTCCCCGGTATCGAGCGGAGAACTTTTTTTGCACCGTAATAATCAATCAAAGGAGCTGCCTGATTATGGTAATTTACCAGCCTGACCGAGATTGCGGCCTCCTTATCATCATCTCTCTGGTAGAGCTTAGCCCCGCAAAGATCGCATATCCCGTCAACCTTAGAGGGGTTGAAGAGTTTGTGAAAACTGGCTCCGCAGGTACACATCCAACGCCCCGTCAAGCGGGCCATAAGGTCGGCATCCGGAACATCAATACTGACAACATGGTCAATCTTACGGCCGGCTTTTTCCAACATTTCAGTCAGTGATGCAGCCTGATCAACGGTTCTCGGAAAACCATCAAGGATAAAGCCCTTAGCGCAATCAACTTCCTTAAGGCGATCATCGATAATCCCGATAACTACGGAATCAGGTACCAACTGACCAGCATCCATATATTTTTTTGCTTCAATCCCCATCTCAGTGCCATCTTTGACGGCAGCTCGCAAAATGTCACCTGTCGAAATTTGCGGGATCTGCAAGGCATCTATCATCTTTTTTGCCTGCGTCCCTTTTCCGGCTCCGGGAGGTCCTAATAAAATCAAGTCCATGACATTCTCCTTAAATCTGATGGTTACCTATTTAAGCTAAAATATACCCTGCATTTCAGATTATTACGTTAGCGACGCCGGCCGCCGGCCTTCTTCATCAACCCTTCATAATTTCTCGACATCAGGTGCGATTGTATCTGCTGTATAGTATCAATACCGACACCAACAACAATCAACAATGCCGTGCCTCCGAAAAAGAAAGGTACATTAAATTTACCTATCAGCAACATCGGCAAGACACAAACTACCGAGACATAAACCGCTCCCCAGAAGGTCAAACGGGTCAGGATCTTGTCCAAGTATTCAGCCGTACGCTTTCCCGGTCTGATCCCCGGAACGTAGCCGCCAAATTTTTTCAGATTATCTGCAACATCATCCGGTTTAAAAGTCACTGCCGTATAAAAGTAACAGAAGATAAAGATCAAGATAACATAGACAATATTATATGAGATACTGCTTGGAACAAAAGCTGCCGTAAACTTCTTCATAATCGGGATATCAATGAATCCTGCTATAGTTGCCGGAAACATGATAATAGATGATGCAAAAATTGGCGGTATAACGCCAGCAGTATTGATTTTCAACGGTAAATGCGTACTCTGACCACCGACCATTCGCCTTCCCTGTACGCGTTTGGCGTACTGGATTGGTATTCGGCGTTGAGCCATCTCAATAAAGACAATCGCTGCAATCGTTGCCGCCATGAGAACGACAATAAACATCATGATAAAAAGACTCATCTCGCCGGTTTTAATCAAGCGAATTGAGTTAATGATAGCCGCCGGTCCGCGCGCTACGATACCGGCAAAAATGATCAGTGAAATACCGTTGCCAATACCCCGTTCAGTGATCTGTTCACCTATCCACATAATAAAAGCGGTACCGGTAGTCAGCGTAATGATAGTCAATATTCTAAAACCCCACCCCGGAAACATGACAATCATCTCTCCTGCCGGACCTTGCATACTTTCAAGCCCGACAGCTATACCAAAACTCTGGATGACACTCAATAAGATAGTACCATAACGAGTGTAGCGGCTAATTTTGCGACGCCCGGCCTCACCCTCTTTCTTAAGACGTTCAAGGGTGGGAACAACCATTGCCAGCAGTTCAATAATAATCGAAGCACTGATATAAGGCATAATTCCCAATGAGAATACCGACAAACGACTCAGTCCACCCCCTGAAAACATGTCAAACATGCCCAGTAGCGTGCCCTTGGCCTGAACAAAGAATGCTGCCAGCGCCTGACCATCGATCCCCGGAGTCGGCACGTGAATACCGATGCGATAGACAAAAAGAAGAAGAAACGTCCAACCAAGGCGTTTCTGCAACTCCGGTATATTGCCGATATTTTCAATGCCCTTAAGCAAGCTGTGCCTCCTCTACCAGACCCCCGGCTTGCTTGACCTTTTCGATCGCGGTAGCACTACAAGCAGTTACTCTAATCGTCAATTTTTTATTTAAAAGGCCATTACCCAAGAGTTTGATGCGAGTTTCCCGTGGGTTAACCAAGCCCTGAAGCTTTAGGGCTGCCGCGTCAACGACACTGCCATCCTCAAAACAATTAAGCTGATGCACATTTACTATTGCATACTCTTGACGAAAAATATTGGTAAAACCACGCTTGGGTATCCGCCGCTGCAGAGGCATCTGGCCACCCTCAAACCAAGGATGGATACCACCACCGGAACGAGATTTCTGTCCTTTATGACCACGCCCGGCAGTCTTTTGATTTCCGGATCCTGATCCACGTCCAACTCTTTTTCTATTTTTAGCGGCTCCACTATCAGCCGGCAATGAAGATAAATTGACCATTATTTCCTCAAATCTTAAGACAGCTTAAATCTGTCAGACTCTTTCGACATCTACCATATAAGAAATCTTACGCACCATCCCAGCAATCTGCGGAGTTTCCGTCAAGGTTACGCTCTGTCGAATTTTACGCAAACCTAAAGCCTCTGCCGTCTTCTTATGTTTTATCAAACGACCGACACAACTTTTCTTCAATGTTATCTTAAGGTTACTCATTTTATCGCTCCAGTGTCCATACTTTACAGAATATAGAGTTTGTGCCGTAATCTAATTACCGCGACTAACTATTAAGCTTTAACTGTTTGTTCCGGTTACGGGAAACCTGCTCAACACTCTGAAGCTGCATAAGTCCATCAACAGTAGCACGTACGGCATTATGAGGATTGTTGGAACCAATACATTTGGTCAAAATATCTTTGACCCCGGCAGACTCCAACACTGCCCTAACCGCCCCACCAGCAATCACACCGGTTCCGGGGGAAGCCGGTCGCAACAAAACCTTACCGGCACCATAATTACCGACCACCTGATAGGGAATGGTGTTACCAACCAACGCAACTTGAACCATCTCACGCTTAGCCGCTTCCGTACCTTTGCGTACAGCTTCGGGGACTTCATTGGCCTTACCTAAGCCAAAGCCGATCTGGCCCTTGCCGTCACCAACAACGACCAATGCGCTGAAGCTGAATCGTCGACCACCTTTTACAACCTTAGCAACCCGGTTGATCTTTACCACCCGTTCAGTTACTTCATCCTCAAGAAATCTGGGCTTTTCCAAGCCACACCTCCATAATTTTCAGTTTTCGCTAAAGCTTGTTCCAAATCAGAACTAACGCGGGGAACCCGCAAGTTAGTGCTTTTATCAGAACATTTTCTTGTTTTTAAAACAAAAAAATAACCTTTAAGTCACTAAAATTTCAACCCTGCCTCACGTGCGGCATCGGCAAGCTCTTTGATACGCCCATGATATATAAAGCCATTGCGGTCAAAGACAACATCCTTGATATTACTGGCCTGCAAACGCTCGGCAATAAGACGCCCAACCTCTTTCGCGGCAGCCCGATTTCCACCGGTAGAGAGTGAGAATTCCTTCTCTAGTGTAGATGCTGATGCCAGGGTTGTTTGTTGAACATCATCAATTGCCTGAATATAGATATTCTTGGCGGATTTAAAAACCGAGAGTCTCGGGCGCACTGCACTGCCGCTGATAGTACTCCTGATCTTCCGCTTTTTCTTCTCTCTTATAACTCTTTTCTTTGCCTTCAGATCCACCACATCACCTCAAAATCTATTTACCAGCCTTACCGGCTTTACGAATAACGTATTCATCTATATACTTGATACCTTTACCCTTATAAGGTTCAACCGGGCGGAATGATCTGATATCGGCCGCTACGGCCCCAACCAGCTGTTTATCAATCCCCTGGACGACAACCTTCTCTTTATCAACCGAGATATTAATACCATCCGGTATCGGGTAGGCTATGGGATGAGAAAATCCCAAGGCCAGATCCAGAGTACTACCCTTGACCGCAGCCTTGTATCCAATCCCTTTAATCTCTAAGGATTTACTGAATCCTTCAGTTACTCCGGTAACCATATTAGCCACCAAAGCCCGCATCAATCCATGAAACGAACGTGAACGACGATCATCAGAGACCCGAGTTACATTTACTTTCCGGCCATCAATATCAACGCCCACTCGATCAACCAGAACCTGCTGCAAACTGCCTTTAGGCCCTTTAACTTCAACCATTCCATCCGCCACAGCTACTTCAACGCCCTGCGGCAGCAGAATCTCTTTTTTACCGATTCGAGACATCTTTTATCTCCACAACCTAAACGCTACTTACCAAACAGAGCAGATATATTCGCCGCCAACTTGAAGTTTCGCAGCCTGTTCACCACTAACCACCCCTTTCGAAGTCGAAAGGATACTGGTTCCGAGTCCATTACGAATTACCGGAATTTCACCTTGTTTAACATAACGCCGCAAGCCGCTACGACTCTCTCGGCGGATGCCATTGATAATCGATCGACCCTGCTCGTCATATTTGAGGTAGATGCGTAATGTACCTTGTACTTCACCACTCAATACCTTAAAGTTCTTGATGTAGCCTTCTTCTTTAAGAATCTCAGCCAGACTTTTATTCATCTTGGTCAAGACAATATCAACTTTCTCTAAATTGACCATCTTCGCATTACGAATCCTGGTCAACATATCAGCGATCAAATCGGTTGCCGACATTTCACTCACCTTTTAATAATGTTTATTACTGAGTTTGACTACCAGCTCGATTTTATAACGCCTGGTATATCGCCTTGTGACGACAGGGTACGAAAGCAGATTCTGCACATATCGAATTTACGATAATATCCCCGTGAACGCCCACATAATGGACAACGATTATATTCACGCACAGCAAATTTCTTCGGTCGTAAAGCCTTGACCATTATTGACTTTTTAGCCATCTAACAACTCCTAGGTTACCGGCCCCGGACAGACATGGGATAACCGGTAAAAAAATCATTTCCGGAATGGAAAACCAAACAAGCTTAATAACTCACGACCTTCTTCATCGTTTTTAGCGGTCGTCACCACGGCAATATTCATCCCCTTGATCTTATCAACATTTTCAAGATCAATTTCAGGAAAAACCAGCTGCTCACGGAAACCCATAGAGTAGTTACCCCGACCATCGAACGCTTTTCCGGAGATCCCTTTGAAGTCGCGTACCCGAGGCAAGACAACATTTATCAATCTTTCAAGGAATTCATACATAACTTCACGGCGCAAGGTTACCATACAACCGATCGGCATACCTTCACGCAACTTGAACTGCGCAATTGATTTCCGGGCCTTCGTGATAACCGGCTTACGTCCGGTTATTGCTGCCATTTCGGCTACCGCCGATTCGAGAATCTTAACATTCTGTACCGCCTCTCCGAGGCCCATGTTAACCACTACCTTTTCCAAGCGTGGAACTTCCATGACATTGCCATAGGCAAATCTTTTGCGCATTGCCGGCACAACTTCCTGCTGATATTTTTCCTTAAACAAGCCCATCTAGCTTTACCCTCCGGGGTCAACTACTTATCAAAAAGCTCTTCGCACTGTTTACAGTAGCGAACAGCTCTGTTATCGCCCATTTTTCGCACTCCACTTCGAACCGGCTTATCACACTTATCACAATAAAGCATGATATTGGAACGATGAATGGATGCCTCTTTTTCAATTATTCCACCCTGGGTCTGATCCATACCAGGTTTGGTATGTCGCTTGACAAGGTTGAGTTTTTCAACAACAACCCGATCTTTAGCATGGATAACCCTTTTGATTTTCCCGCTTTTACCTTTATCTTTTCCACCGATGACCATTACTTTGTCATCTTTTTTAAGCTGCAACATTGCAACACTCCAAAACTTTTGTTTTCAGCGATCCCTTACAGAACTTCTGGCGCCAGGGATACAATTTTCATAAAATTCTTAGCCCTCAGTTCACGAGCTACAGGGCCAAAAATACGGGTCCCAATGGGCTCATTCTGAGGATTGATAAGAACCGCAGAATTGCAGTCAAACTTGATATAGCTACCATCCTGACGGCGAACCTCTTTGGCACAGCGCACGACAACGGCCTCTAATACTTCACCTTTTTTTACCTTAGAGTTGGGCATGGCTTCTTTAATGGAAACCTTGATGATATCACCGACTCTGGCATATCGCCGACGGGAACCACCCAGCACCTTGATACATAACATCTTTTTCGCTCCCGAATTATCTGCTGAGTCAAGGAGCGTCTCAACCTGGATCATCTTAAATTCTCCCAGTAATACATCTGTACTGCCAATAAAGAGAGGCT
>JAYEMC010000495.1:0-7439 GCA_034717935.1 Pseudomonadota bacterium
AAGCCCTGACGTTTGGTATAATGAAGCAAATTGGGCCAGAGTTCGGTCTCGGCAATAATCAGGCATTTGGGCCGAAAACGACGAAAGAAGAGGGGCCACAAACCCGGCAGATCGAGCGGCAGCAATACAACCCGGGCATCAGGAAAGAGTCTTTTGGCGGTTTGACGACCGGTCAAGGTCATCGTCGTCAGTAACAGCCCGGTTCCCGGATAACGTTTGCACCAAGTCTGAATCAGCGGCACCAACATCTGAACTTCACCAACTGAGGCACCATGAAACCAGCTTGTCCGAGATTCACTTCCAGCCTGAGATTGCGCTCGCGGCCAGCCCCAACCCAAACGTTCTCCCAAACCTTCAAGACTCCCCTGTCGCCGATGCATATACCACAACAGACCCGGCCAAGACAACAACAGTAGAAAACAAAGAGTGATATTATAGATGAGGTACAAAAGTCTAAATAACCCCCAATCTCGCAGCGAGATTCGTATTATGACCCAGATCATGTTCGATGGCTACAAGATCGTCCGGGGTTCCAACATCCCGCCAATAATAGTTGTTTTGCGTATCCACGACATGACTGACGATATCGAGCCGGCCGGCTGCCAGAAGGCGGCGATAAAAAGTGATCAGTGAAAAAGGTCGACCGCTTGGCTCCCGCGCCATCAGATCAAGCAACAATGGAGAGCAGATCTGAATACCCGTATAGGCCAAAATCCGGTTTCCGGAAGCCGTCCGAGAACGGCCAAAGCCCCGAATACGCCCCCGGCAATCAACCGCAACCTGATTATAACGCTCCCGGTCATGCAACAGCATAGTCACCAGCGACCGGCGTTTCAGGTGTTGGGTAACCGCCTCAAGTAGTGGAATATCACTAACAACATCAGCATTCGTCGTCACAAAAAAAGGGCCGCGCAGATAGCGCGAAGCGTTGCGGATAGCCCCTCCGGTATCGAAGATCAGGGGTTCATAGAGATACTCTACTTGTTGAAAACCATAAGCGGATTGTTCTACAAAAGTCTCCAACTGAGCCGAGAGATGATGCCCGTTAACCACCAGAATCCGGGGTTTGAGTTTTCTTAAGCGATTAAGGGAAAGGGCCAGCATCGGCAACCCCGCAATCGGAACCAAAGGTTTCGGCAGCCGCTCGGTCAGAGGTTTCAGTCGCGTACCAAAACCGGCGGCCAAAATCATGGCCCGCCATTCAGAAAGTAAGAGAGGCTTGGTTGAAGACATAAAAAATCATCCTGCTTAATTTTTTCGACCTGTCCCCGGTAACAGGAAGCGAAGCGGCGTACGACACAATTTGCTGTAGCTTTTATGGTAATAATCAAATATTTACCATCCTGTTTAAGTAAATATTCGGCTAACCACCATAAAGTTACAGCAAGTGGAGTCGAACGTCGCTTCGCCCTGCTTCGCACGGGGACAGAATTAAATTCTGTCCCCACATCGAGACAGTTTGAAATCAAAGCCGAATATTTACCTATTTAAAACAGTGACATTTCTCTTGCCAAAAGCTACTGCTATAGTTTATGCTGACAGATACGCTACAACAATAATGGAAACCCATAACCATGTCAACCGAACAACCTCCTAAAGGAAAATTCACATGCACCCGGAAACCGATAAAATGCCGGCTAAACAGCACGGCGTAAAAGATATCCCTGAACTGCGCTTGATCGCTTGGGAAACCACCAGAAGTTGTAATCTATCTTGCATTCACTGTCGAGCGGCGGCCGAAAAAGGCCCCTATTCAGGCGAGCTGGACACAGAAAAAGCCTTCGCTTTTTTGGATACGGTCGCCTCTTTCAGCAAACCAATAATAATCCTGACCGGCGGTGAGCCGATGCTCCGCGATGATATCTATGATTTGGCCGCCTACGGTACCAAATTGGGTTTGCGTATGGTCTTAGCAACCAACGGCACCCTCGTTGATCAGGATAGTATCAAGCGCATGATCGACAGCGGCATTAAAAGAATAAGTGTCAGTCTGGATGGGGCCAATGCCGAAACCCATGATAGTTTTCGCCAGGTAAAAGGCGCTTTTGCAAATTCCCTGCGGGCCTTGGACTTCGCCCGGGATAACGGCATGGAATTTCAAGTTAACACAACCATTACCAAACTAAATATTAGTGAGATACCGGCAATCCTCGATCTGACGGTCAAACTTGGAGCCGTTGCCCACCACATTTTTCTTCTCGTGCCCACCGGTCGGGGCAAAGAACTCGAAGAGCAGGAGATCCCGGCTGAAGAGTATGAAAGAACCTTAAATTGGTTTTACGACCAGCGAGACAAAGTTCCGCTCCAACTTAAAGCGACCTGCGCCCCCCATTACCTACGTATTTTACGTCAAAGGAGCAAAGCTGAAGGTAAAAAAGTGACATTTAAAACCCATGGCCTTGATGCTGTTACCAGAGGTTGTTTGGGCGGCATCGGTTTCTGCTTTGTTTCCCATACGGGTGACGTCCAGCCCTGCGGCTACCTTGAGGCCAAGGCCGGCAACATTCTTGAAACCAACTTCCAGAAGATCTGGGAGGAGTCGGAAGTTTTTACGCGCCTGCGCGATTACGACGCCCTTGAAGGGAAATGCGGCATCTGTGAATACAAAAGGGTCTGCGGCGGCTGTCGAGCCCGGGCTTTTGAAGCGACCGGTAATTACATGGCCGAAGAACCTTACTGCGTTTATGAGCCTAAAAAGAAAAGGTGATGGAAACTGCAATCCTGATTGTTCTCTGCATGATCGGCCTGATCGGCACCCTGATGCCGGTGATGCCCGGCAGCGGCCTGATCTTTGTCGGAGCTCTGGCGTACGCCTTGCTCACCAATTTTCAGGTCATCACCGGCTCAGCCGTCATGATACTTTTAGGGCTGATGCTGGCTGGCTCAATCGGTCAATTTTTTATCACCAGTTTCGGGGCCAAAGTAATGGGGGCGGGCAAATATGGTATTATCGGAGCATTTGTCGGTTTTTTCTTGGGATTGGTCTTTATTCCGGCCCCGGGAGGATCACTGCTGGGAGCTTTTGCCGGAGCTTTTATCTGCGAGTTGGCTTTTGCCGTTAAAAGTCAAAAAGAGAGCCTCAAGGCCGGAATCGGGGCCGCTGTCGGAGCAATTTTCAGCCTCTTTTTTGAGTTCTTCATTGGCGTCATCATGGTCGCCTACACCTTGACCCTGATCTGGAAAAGTGGTTCAGCAAATACCATCATCTTGTAAAACCGTAAGTAGAGATTCAATTTTATAAGGTTTTGCGACCATACCGTTAAAACCATAATCTTGATAATTCGCCATCACCGGATCCTGTGAATAACCACTGGAGACAATAGCTTTGACGTCGGCATCAATCTCCCTGAGCCGCCCAATTGCCTCCCTGCCACCCATCCCGCCGGGGATTGAAAGATCCATCAGAACCGCCTGAAAAATTAATCCTTCCGCCAAAGCTGTTTTGTAAGTTTCAAGCATGACCACACCATCGGCAACCGCCACAACTTCATAGCCGTGCATCTCCAACATTTCGGTAACAACTTCACAGATCACCTCTTCATCATCCATAAGCAGAACTCTACCATTACCGGCAACTCCATCAGCTTTCAACTGTGACACAGGGGAAACAACCAAGTTCTCTTCACGACACTGACCGGTTGATGGCAAGAGAAAAGTAAAGGTCGAACCGACATCAGGTTCTGAAGTTACGTCAAGATGACCATCGTGGTTCGCAATTATTGAGTAACAGGTCGCCAGTCCAAGCCCACTACCGGCCTCCTTGGTCGTATAGTAGGGCTCAAAGATATGGGGTATGATTTCAGGATTAATACCACAACCTTGATCTCGCACCGAAACTCTGACATAAAATCCCGGCTTCAGATCAACCACTGAATCAGCCAAAATTTCCAGATTGGCAATAGAGATCCGGACAATACCGATATCATCCATCGCCTGTCTAGCATTAGTCACCAAATTATTAACTACCTGACTGATTTGGCCACTATCAATTTCAACATCCCAAACATCAGCTTCAAAATTCAGCTCAACTTTCACCTGTGAGCCATGAAGAACAAACTCGGCTGACTCTTCAATCAACTGAGGTAGCGCTGCCTTCTCTTTAACCGGAGCTCCACCTTTGGCAAAAGTCAAAAGTTGTTGAGCTAAAGAGACGGCCCGGCCAATCGCGTTTTCAGCTTTCAACAGATGTTTCTCGGTTGTTGCAAAACCTTGATCATAAGAGAGTCTGACCAGGTCAAGACTACCCTGCAGCCCCATTAAAAGATTATTGAAATCATGGGCAATACCCCCGGCCAAGATCCCGACAGCCTCAAGCTTCTCACTCCGTAGACGTTCCTGCTGAACTTTTTTCTCGTCTCTTACGTCACGAAAAACCAGAACCACTCCAAGTCGTTGACCCTGCCGACCGACAATCGGAGCAGCACAGTCGGCCACCGCAACCTCGATTCCCGAACGGGAAATGAGCAAGGCATGATTAGCCAGCTCCACAAGCCGGTTTTCAGCCAAAACCTGGCCCACCGGATTGGACATAATCTTCCGGCTGTGTTCATGAATAATGTGAAACACTTCATCAACTAAACGACCCGAAGCGGCCGCATTACTCCAACCGGTCAGGGTCTCGGCCACCGGGTTCAGCAAGGTCACACGGCCATCGTTATCTGTAGTAATCACCCCATCACCGATACTGCGCAGGGTGACGGCGAGCCGTTCTTTCTCCGCCGCGAGAAAATCCTCAGCCAATTTTCGCGGCGTAATGTCACGGTTGCTGCCCCGAACCCCTAAATCATCCCCTGCAGGGCTGGTGATCGGACGACAGATGTGACTCAACCAACGAATTGAACCATCTTTGTGATGAATACGAAACTCAATCGGCTTAAAACGCCCATTACACATAATCTCGTGCCGGTGACCAATAAAAATTTCGCGATCTTCGTCTATAACGATCTCATCCATCAAAAGATGATTGGCATAGAATTCCTGGGCGTTATGGCCGGTAATCTCCAGACATGAAGGCGACATATGGATAAACTTGCCCTCCGGATCTCGCCAGCACTCCATATCATAGGCGTAATCAGCAATCGTACGATAGTGACTCTCACTTTCACGCAAGTTCATTTCAGCTTTTTCGCGCAGTTCACGATCCTCTTTCAAAGAGACAACCATCTCATTGAAACAGAGCGCAAAAGAGCCGATCTCATCATCCGGGAAATGTCCCTTAACCTGTTCCAGGCATCCGCTACGGATCTTCTCACTGGCCAGATAGAGCCTTTCGATAGGACGGGTCATCAGGTGGGATAGATACCAACTACCAAGCAGAATCAAACCTAAGGAAAAACAGAAAATGTAAACAAAAGTATTACGTAAAGCATCAGTTAAGGCATAGGCGGAAGATAACGGAATCTCACTGACAACCAACAACGGCAAGCCTTCAATCTTTGCCGCAACCCCGAAGACCGCTTCCCGATCAAGATTGGAATACTCGCCCAGAGCAGACCGAGCTCCTTTCAAAACCTCTGTTATCGGGGAGAGATGGTTGAGCCTGGAACCCTTAAGAACATGATTAATGTCAGCATGGGCCACAACTTCACCCTTGAGGTTGACCAGAAAAAGCTCACTTTGTCCCGAGCCCTGCCGAGGAAAAGCATTAAAAAGATTTTTCAATGAAAGTTCGGCAAAGAGGTAGCCCTGCTGTTTACCGGTAGTCAGAGAGGTTATGGGATAGACCATAACCAACTGCGGCTCAAGCTGCCACTGGGTGAAAAAGATCATTTTTTTATCAGGGTAACCGACTGCAAAAGTCAACAGAGGCGAATCCATACCGGAACTTAAGTAACCATATCGTGATAAGGCCTCAACCACGTTGTTCTCTTGGTCAACGATCACGATCTTGCGAATTTCGGGATGTTGGCGATAGGGCCACGAGAGCAGCCCATCATTGTTTCGTTTAAAACGATACTGGCTCGCACAATGCGAGAGACTACGATCAATCTCACGGATATGCCAACCCACCTGCTCGCCGGCCGCCTGAGCATGAAACAGGTTAACGCACTCAACATCTTCGTAAAGATGCCCCCGCAAAATCTTATAAAAATAGCCGGAGCCCACCAGCAACGGCAAAACTGCCACAATAATAAAACCAAAAAGTAATTTTCGATAAAGAGAAAATTTCACTCTCACCGCAAAACCTCATCCGCCTGCAAAATAATATCGTCACTGATTTCAAGGCCTAACCTTTGAACCTCTTTTAAAGAGACAACAAGATTCACTTTTTCGGCATTTTGAACCGGAATATCCCCAGGAGCCCCACCCTTGAAAATCTGATCGACAATGGTCGCAGCCTGAAAACCAACCCCGTAAAAATCGGGGCTGTAACCCATCACGCCGCCACGCTGAAGTAACATATTATCGATCACCATCAACGGAATTTTTAGACGGTGCGAAAGTTCGAGAAACTCCTTAAAATGAGCCACAGAGAGCGGATCCGGCAACATGAAAATAGCATCGGCCTGTTCGATGTTAAAGCTTTGGCAATTTTTTACCATCTCATCATGGTTATGAACATGGACAACCACCAACTCAATCCCGATATCGACCGCCGCCTGACGCAGAAAACCTTGATTAAAAGAGCGCTTTGAGATCTCCACATCCGGGTCAAAAAAAAGCGCCACGCGCCGCATCGCCGGAAACGCCTTTTTAAACAACAGCAATCGTTGCGGCAACAGCTCTATAGAGAGATGACTGACCCCGGTAAAATTTCCGCCCGGGCGACGCAGGTCACCCACTATTTTCGAACCCAAAGGATCGGCAACTGCCGTAAAGACCACCGGCATCTCGGCTTTACTCGCGGCCAAAGCGGCGTGGATCGCCCGTGTAACCGGTGTCGTAATAGAAAAAACCAGATCGTAATCGGCGGCCACCAGCTTAACCATCAAGGGCTCCACCTTGGAGATATCCCGACCAAGACAATGAACGTCAAAAGAGAGCTCGTTGTCAAGGTTGTAGCCCTGACCCTCAAGCCCGCTCCGCAAGCCCTCGTACGACCTGAGAAAAGGGGATGCAAAAGCGATTACGGCAACGCGATGGACTCGGTTCTTGAGAGTTTGAGTCAAAGCATTATGCGGGTTTAAAAGCAAACCCGAAACCAGCAACAATGGCAACAGCAACCGAAACCAACAATTTGTAAAAGATTTCCGCATATCCACCTCTTTATCTTGTAACTATATGCATGTAAAAATCCATTGGCAACCGCCTGGGAGCCTGTCCGAGAATGTCTTTTTTCCCCATATCTGCGTTATGCTCAAAAAATTATCCTCGGAATACTTAATGTATGCCTGTGGTAATTTTCTTCGCATGCCTTGATCTGAGAAAAAATCCTATTCTCGGATAGGCTCCTAATGCGATTTATCACATAGTTTCTACCAGTTCCATTCCCATTTTGC
>JAYEMC010000496.1:0-7424 GCA_034717935.1 Pseudomonadota bacterium
CACAGTCTGACTACCCTCCTCAATCCGCAGATCTGCCACAGCCAGGGCCAAAGCATCCTCTTTACGCCGCAGATTGAACTGATAATCGACATCATCGAGTTTAAGCAGAGTTTCACCTTTGCTGATAATCCCCCCAGGAATAAAGTCCGGGTGAAGATAGACCACCTGACCTGAAACCCGCGCCTGCAAAATTATCTCCTGCGCCGGAACAACCCGCCCCTGGGCTTTAATCAAAACAGTTGCCGTATCCGGCAAAACCTCAACCACCTGCACCAGAGTTTCCATCTTTTTAGGCGCTTTACGCTTGGCCTGAGGCTTGGTCTGCAAAAGGTAACGGCTGACCAGAAAGCCGGCCGCCAAAAGCAGGATAATCAGGCCCACCGCCAGTAAACGCTGCCACAATGGCCGCCGGGGTAGTTTGGTATCAGCGGTGAGGTTGTTGTTATTATCGTTAATGTTATCGTTATTGGATATAGGCATATTTTAAACCTTAAGTTAAGTTGCAGCGGGTAGCGGCGAACATCGCTTCGCCCTCATAAACGGGGTCACATCTTGACAAATGGCGGGTTAAAACTTTGCTTTTGCGCGAACCTTACGGCCGCCAATTGTCAAGAAATGACCCCAACCGAGACCGAACAAAAACCGCGACAAAAACTTCACTCTATCTCGGACAGCCTCCTCGGGCGACAGCAAAGTTCGCGGCGTTCTCAAATTTAATTAAACTCGCCTGAATAATTACTTTTCATTGAAATCATCCAGCCAGGAGCCTCCCAAGGCAACATGCAGCTCTATCCGAGCCAACATAAATTGCTTCTCCTGAGTGATAATATCGTGCTCAAGCTGGAGGGAGTTAAGTTCTTCATTTAAAACATTGATAAAATCACTACTCCCGTTCAAATAGCGACGCCGGGCCTCGCGCAGGGTCTGGCGGGAGAGCTCAAGTTGTTTACGAAGTGAGTCAAGGGTTGCGATAGTTTCCGCCTCCCGGGTCAAAGCATCCTCAACCTCGATCACGGCCGTAAAAACAGTTTCACGGTAAAATGCCAGACGTTCATCGACCACGGCTCTGACCCTGGCGACTTCAGCCCGGCGACGGCCACCATCAAAAATCGGCCCAGCCAGATTGGCCGCCAAATTAAGAATCCAGTTATCAAAAATAGAACTTAGGTTATCATCAAAATAGTTAGCTGAGGCGGTTAACCTTAAAGCCGGCAGACGATCGGCACGAGCCGCGACAACCTCCCATTCTCCAGACTGTAGACGCAGACCGGCGGCCCTGATATCAGGTCTAGCGGCCAAAATATCAGCGGGTAAGCCCAAGACCGGCTTAACCCCAACTTCAGGAAAAGAACGTGCGGCCAGCGCCTCTTCGTTCAAGCTGACCCGCCCGGCCAACAGAGCCAGTCGTCGCTTGATAATTTCCTGATTGTTGACCGTCGGGATCAGGGCCGCCTGCAATTTCTCCACAATCTGCTGTTGCTGATAGATATCGAGAGCGGTTGATTGAGCCAGCGGAAAACGTAAAATGATAAGTTTGAGTAATTTTTGCTGGAGCTCCATCTGCTCCAGCAGAAGGTCGTGGTGGCGACGATTTTCGATCAACTCAATCCAGCTCTCGGCCACCGCCCCGCTAACACTCATAATTGCCGTCTTAAAATCCTCTTCTGAAGCGGCATATTTCTCTGTTTCACTCTCTTTAAAGGCCTTCACACGACCCCAGAGATCAACTTCATAAGCGGCATTAAGCCCCAACGACCACTCATCGTTTGAAACTTCGTTTCTCCCCTTCTCTTTCATCTCCTGATGGCTCGCGGCACTGGAAAAACCCAATTCAGGATAGTAGTAAGCCCCCGCTTTAAGAGTCGCATAACGGGCCTGTTCAAGCCGGGCCTGAGCCTTCAAGACCGTAAAGTTTTCGGCCAGAGACTTTTTCATCAAATAATCAAGTTCACGACTTTGAAACGTTTTCCACCAGGCGGTTCCGTGATCATCGCTTTCCGAATAGAGGGAATACGCCGGCGGCAAATCTTCCGGCAGCCGCTCCGCAACCTCAGGCCGCAGCATCGTACAAGCCGACATAATCAGCATCAGCAAAAAAACAGTTAGCAACTTTCTCAACCTAACTCTCCTGATAAAAAGCAACAACGTACTGCTCAGCAAACCCGGATAAAACTTCCCCCGCGCCGGAAACCCAGCCCCGCTCGACATGCAACTATTGCATTCGTTGAGCTTAACAGAAGTCCAATATCATGCTCGTTGTCTGATATCAAGCCCGTAAAAATTGTAAATGCAAGAAATATAAAATTCCTCTTGACATGCCTGTTCTTAATTCGACAAAATTGTCGAACATTTGCCGTGATTGTCGTTTTTTTTCGCTCAAAGCTTAACATACTCCTGTAAAAACAGGCTGTTCTCTTTTTGTAAAAGTTGGCACGGTAATCGCTAGTTAAGAAAACATAGAAACGAAACATGTGATGTTTTTTTAATCATCACAACTTGTCCGGCCAGGCATGCTTTTAACAACATCGCTTAAAATCCTGGGGGTTGCGCCCCTATCTGACAACAATTATCACAATTTACAAAAACTTTTAGATGGAGAAAAAAAGATGAAAAAAAGTATTTTAATGATCACACTGGTTATGGTTTTCGGACTTCTTTGCAGCACTTCACTTTGGGCCGGTAACGGCAAAGGGGCAGGCGATGGTTCAATGCTCGACGTAGCCCTGACGAGTCCCACCGTTTTTACCGGAACGGTTGTGGATGCCGGTACTGCCGGATCCGGTCTGAGCATTGATGACGGAGACGAAATCACAGTTATTTATGGAATGGGCCCCTTAGGCTACTGGAACAGCCTCGGTGTACTCAAACCGGCAATAAGTGATGATGTCTCAATTGCTGCCGTCTTAGTCTCTTTCAGTGATGGAGATCGCTGGATTGCAGTCAGCCTGACCGTTGGAGACGACATCGTAATCCTGCGCACTGAAGACGGCCCGGCCTGGCGAGGACAAGGCGGCGGTACAAGCTGTGGTGGAACCGGGAACTGCGATGGCACGGGAACCTGTACTCAGGTTACTGAGTAAAAAATGGTAAATATTCAGCGTAAGTAAAAAAGCACCGAATATTGATGGATTCAATAAATTTTGGGGACATAACCCGATTCTCCGCAGGAAATCGGGATTGTGTCCCCTGAATTTGCGGGTTAGCCTAATATTTACTTTTTTCATTGCATAAATTCCCGAAATAACTTAGGATTATTGCCGTAAATGTAAATATTCGGCTTTGTTATGTTTGACGCTTGAGTTACATCGAAAATCCGCGAATTTTGCTTCGCTCCCACTAACGGGGTCAAATCTTGACAAATGGCGGATTAACATTTAGGTCTTGCGCGAACTTTACGACCGCCAAGTGTCAAGAAATGACCCCAGCCGAGACGATCGAACAAAAAACCACGACCAAAACTTCACTCTATCTCGGGCGGGGTTATCTCTTGACCTTTATTTTAACAGGGATTTAAAAGAAATCAGGGAATGCTACGATCCGAAAGATGGAATTGGCGGGGGTTGCTTCTTTCAAGCATTATCTGCCTGCTGACGGCATCCAGCGCCCTGGCACTGGATGCCGAAATGAGTGTCGGCAGCGGCTATGATGACAATCCGCTCTTGGAGCAAGGCTCTGAGGGGGCTGCCTTTACAGAAGCCGAAGTCAATATATGGTGGACTGTCCCACTAGAAAGCTACCCGTCAACCTCAATCACCTTGTTAAGTTTTGCCGGCTATCAACTCTATGACGGACTTGATGATAACTGGCGACTGGGGGGAGGGGTACTAACCTCAACCCAACTCTCCGAACTGCCCTGCAGCCTGGAGTTTGCCTGCGATGCAGCCGCCTACCGCAACACTTTGGTCGATGATAATGAGTTCGACAATTTAAGCCTTGGCGGCCGCCTAGTCTGGTTTGCCGGTTCCCGACTTAACCTGGAATTTGAAGCGAACTTAAGTTGGGAGAATTATTGTCGGCCAATTACCCCGGAAAACCAACAAAACTCGCATGACCCACATAAAATCGGGCAACCAAAACACCATAACCAAGGAGATCGCAGTGATCGACTGGTCGCAACTGCAATAAAAGCCTTTTATGCTTTCACCCCTTACCTGGATGGCGGCAGCGAAATTTTCTGGCGTCACCGCCACTCCTCAATTGATGCGGAAAAACGTTCAGCTTACGGTCTCGGCCTGAATCTTAACTGGCACCCGGCTCCGACGTTGGAATTCATCTGGGCCTTAAGCGGAGAACGGCTCCCCTATAAATATGATTATCGTAAAAAAGAACGTACGGAAAAGATCTACACCTCCGAAATTATTGCTTCCTGGAGACGGGGTAGCTGGACTATTTCAGGCACCTGGAACTGGAGTAAAAGAGATTCGGTCATCAACGAAGATGACTATCGGCACAATTTATGGCAAGGTCGTTTAACATACTCATATTGACCCTCATCGGGGCTGGCATGCTCTTTTCCCTGGATGCCGGGCAACCAAATCAAGCCCGGGCCTGGGAGCTGGTAACCGGCAGAATCAGTTCCATGATCGAAGTCAATGGTAATATCCACCTGACCGTCCTCACTGACTCTCAAGCGGAGAAAAGCCAAGAATCCACATCCTCAAATACCGCACAAACGACCCTGGATCTGAAAGTTCCACGCCAGGAATTACCACCCCGCCTCAAAGAGGGCGATCTTATCCGGATCTGGCAACGTGATGACAATCCAGCTAAACCTGTACGAATTTCATACGGTCGGGGCTATGATCCAACCGGGGTACGCTCACGTTTGAGTGGCCGCAGCCGACGTTCCGGCGGCGGCCACGGCGGTGGTGGCGGCGGTAAAGGTGGCCATGGCGGACACTAAACAAAATTTCGAGCAAAAGTTTTCCTCACCGACCAGGAAAACGCAAAAGAGAAAAAAAAGAAGGCCTGCAGACAAAACGGCTAAAAAACGTAAACTGCCCTTATGGATGACCAACCTTTTGCTCTTTGGAGCTCTCATTTTGGTCGTCCTGCTCTACTTCTTCTGGCAGGCCGACCGCGAACACCGCTCATTCTATCGCCACACCCGAGAACACACCCAACTTCTGGCCCAGGTAATTCAGCTTAACGCCGACAACGCCATCGCCGCTGCTGAAGTGGTTAAAAAAGTGGCTCATACATTCATGCTTAATTCAGCCCGTTTTATCGACTATCTTGATGCGGTCGAACCTTTCACTGAGTCCGAATTAACCTCTCTGGCTTTAGAGTCCGGGCTTAACGGAATTACCATTGATGATGGTCATAAAATGGTCAGCGGACCACCTCAATGGCAAAACGACTATAGCTCCTCTCTGGAAAAGGATGACAACCAAATCCGCTTTACACACAATACTGAAGGCCATATCTTCACCCTTGCTTATCCCCGCGAGGAGGGAGTGGGTGATATATGGCTCGGTTTCGGAGCTCAACAACTGGAGACCCTGCAGCAACAGGTCGGTATCGAACAACTCCTTAAAACCCTAAACGGGGTACCGGGAATAACCTACGTTCGTCTCGAACCCACAAAGCACTCCAGCACTACTCAACCACAAATTTTAAAAGAGATTCCCACTGATAGCGGAATGATAGTTGAGGCCCGGCTACCGATGAACGGGCAGACCCTTACCGCCGGTTTCAAATCTGACTTTCTGATTGCCGGAAAACAGGGTCTTTGGCGTGACTTTTTTCTTTTCACCCTGCTTTTAGGCGGACTTGGATGTTTTTGCTCTTGGCTCCTCTACCGTTATCAACTGGCCTCCTTGTTAAATGTCCGCCGCTATGAACAGCGGCTTGCCCGTGAACGTGAAGACGCGGCTTTGGGACGGGCTGCTGCGGCCCTGGCTCATGAGATCCGCAACCCCTTAAACGCCATCAGCATCGGTCTCCAGCGCTTGGAAATTGAAAAGAGTGGCCTAAGCCCGGAATACAACCCCTTAGTCTGCGCTATGCGCAATGCCGTCGGCCGGGCTGACAGCATTGTCGGCGATCTGCGCCGCTTTGCCCAACCCCTGAATCCTGAACGTAGGTCCCTGAACATCAACGCTTTATTAAATGATATTATCGCCCTTTATCAGACAAAAGCTGATACTTTGACTATCGAAATCAATTTAGAGAATAAATTATCACCAACAGATAAATTCATTACGGCTGACAGCGACCTCCTCGGTCAAACCCTGGAAAACCTCTTTAAAAACGCACTCGAAGCCCAGACTGAAGGCGGTTTTCTCAAAATCACTTTGCAAAAGATCAACCGGGAATTTGAATTAAGCTTTGAAAATGGCGGACTGGAAGTTTCAGGAATAGAACTCAAAAAAATTATCGAGCCCTGGTTTACAACCAAAACCCGGGGTACCGGGCTCGGCCTGGCTATGGTAGAGCGGATCATCCGGGCCCACAATGGTCGATTTGAAATTGAGACCCCGGAACCCGGCATCTTGCGCCAGCGCATTATTTTACCTCAATAGTAAGAGACTATGCATATTCTGATTGTTGATGATGAAAAAGACCAGCGCGAGCTGATGGGTGGTTTTCTTGAAAAACAGGGATTTGCCATCAGCTTGGCAAGTGACGGCAAAGAAGCACAGCTTTTAGTAAATCATGAAAATATCGACCTGGCCCTGCTCGACCATCGTTTGCCCGATATCAACGGCGACGAGCTCTTGATCACCTTAAAAAAAATCAATCCGCGGCTAAAAAACATCATGATCACCGCCTATGGAGCGGTTGCAACCGCAGTTAATGTTATGCGCTCGGGGGCTGATGATTTTTTTGAAAAGCCGGTCGACCTTAATCATCTCCTCGAACGTTTAAGAACCCTGGAACAGGAGATCATGGTTGACTTTGACGCCGACGCGGTAAATGCGGTACTCGACCAAGAGCGTGAACTACCCCTAAAACTGGTTGGTAGCAGCGCTGCCATGCGAGATCTGCTTTCAATTATACGACGAGCCGCACCGACCCCGTGGACGGTTTTAATTAGCGGTGAAACCGGTACCGGCAAAGAGCTTATTGCCCGTCTGCTGCACCTATTGAGTCCACGCCGGGAACATCCTTTCGTCGCCATCAACTGTGCGGCAATGCCGGAAAATCTGGTTGAATCAGAGCTCTTCGGCCATGAAAAAGGGGCTTTTACCGGAGCTTCAGGGCGTCGCTGCGGCCATTTTGAGATTGCATCGGGCGGAACTTTGATGCTTGATGAGATCGGCGAACTGCCACTCGGCACCCAGGCTAAACTCTTACGTGCCCTGCAGGAGAAAAAGATTACGCGGGTTGGTGGTGAGAAGGAGATTGAGGTTGATATCCGGCTGCTGGCGGTAACCAACCGTAATTTGAGTGAAATGGTTAAATCCGGAACTTTCCGTGAA
>JAYEMC010000497.1:0-7405 GCA_034717935.1 Pseudomonadota bacterium
TCAGCGGCTTGCTCATCTCTTATCCGGAAGGGCAGAGCAAAGACCTGATCAACTGGATGTACGCCCTGCATGCATTGGGAGTCGTAGTAATCTTCTCCTTCATTATCATCCATATCTATCTCGGCACCGTGGGGGTTCCCGGTTTGACATCCGTTGTCTTTACCGGCTATACCACCCGAGATTGGTGTTTGAGTAAAATGCCGAAATGGTTGCGTGAAAGAGAGAAAGATGGTACGCTGGAAGTTTATAACGGCGACTAAGAGGTTGTCCGAGAACGTCTTAAAAGAGCTTTCAAAGAGTAGAATTTCTGAGATATCTTCAACCCTCAAGCAAAAAGAGGAAGGCCCGGCTAAACAGCGGGCCTTCCTCTTTTTAAGCAACCCATAAAAAAGGTTAAATTATCATGGCGGCGATTAACAACAAAGAAACGTTTGCCCGTTATCAAAAAGAGTTTCCGCACTATCAAGAATTTATCGGACTTATACAGGGAGTCTATAAATTACGAGAAAAGAACGAAAAGGCTCTGAAAAAAAACATTTTCTCCATCAACCCAGGAGCCGCGACCCAAAAACTAAAAGAGGGCAAACCTCTGGTTAACCTGAAAAACGATCATTTTGCCGACCAGCTGCCAAAAAGTTATTTTCTCGAGCTTCTCTCAATCACTGAAAAAAATCATCCTGAAATGGCAAAAGAGCTCCGCGACCTGGTTGCGGCAAAAGAAGATGCCTATGCCGAATTGGTACGCGAACTCTTCTCCCAAAACGAAAAAAACTTAGGTGCCGGGAATGAGCCTGCAAACCCGAAAAACCCGGATGAGTTCTTTGACCTGGTTCCCTTCTTTCTCCATGAAAGTCTCAAACCATTCTTCTCCCGGCTGGCACAAGAACAGTACGATCTCATCGAAAAGAGCCACTGGGCTCAGGGTATTTGTCCGGTCTGCGCGCGTTCAGCCGATCTCAGCCTGCTCCGCAACGATGAAGGTAAGCGCTCCCTCTTTTGCCTCCAGTGCGATTTTGAATGGCCCTATAAACGCCTGCAGTGCCCGTTCTGTGAAAATGAAGATCAAGACAAACTTTCATATTTTACGATTGACAATAAAGACCAGGAGAAGTATCGCGTAAATGTCTGCCACCAATGTCAAAGATTTATAAAAACCATCGACATGAGAAAGATAGATGGCGAAATCAATCTCGAGATCGAAAATCTGATCACCCTGCACCTTGACCTCCAGGCCGACAAAGAGGGTTTTAAATGAAGATGGCTAGCCATCCTGTTACTTTTTATGAGTGTATCATCCAATGAAGACAATAAAATTTGGCAGAATAATTATCGCCTGCACCTTTATGATAACCATCCTGGGCTGTGCCAATCATCTGGTTGCCGCTGACCGGGATATTCTGGCCCTCGACAACCAGTTACCGGCCATAAAGCTGACAACCCCTGAGGATCAGTCGCTACGCAACTTTCTCGGTTTGCCGGAAAAAGAGAGCTTTTCCGTAGAGGAGATCAAGTGCGAAATTCTGATCATCGAGATCTTCAGCATGTACTGCCCCCACTGCCAGAAAGATGCGCCCGCTATAAATGAACTCTATGAGCTTATCGAAAGTGATAAAAAAGTTGCCGGGCGGGTGAAAATGATCGGCATCGGGACAGGTAATTCAGCTTTCGAAATCGATGTCTTCAAAAAGAAATACAAGATACCATTTCCACTCTTTGCCGATGCCGATTTTACGGTTCACGAATATCTGGGAAATGTCCGCACCCCCTACTTTATCGGCATCTGCAATCAGGGGAAAATTAAAAACCGGATCTTCTTTTCCCAACTCTCCGGTTTTAATGGCGCGGAAAAGTTTCTTGATACTGTTTTAAAGGCGTCAAACTGTAAGCAGGAGAAATAATGAAAAGAAAACTGGTGATTATCCTGACGCTGATGATTTGTTCATCATTTATGATCAGCGCGCAGACTTTTGCTCTTACAGATAGTTTTCGTAACAGCATCTATAACCCCGGCCCGTTAAAACCACTAGACAGCCTCCTTAAAGTCAAGGTTGGTGATCGCGCTCCGGGATTTAGCCTGCCCTCGGTCAGCGGTAAAATTATAAGCCTTAGTGACTATCGCGACAAAAAAATTGTCGTTCTCTCTTTCGTCCCGGCGGCCTGGACGCCGGTCTGCTCCGACCAGTGGCCGGGCTACAATATCGTCGAAGAGTTGTTTGAAGAGCAGAATGCAGTGCTTTTAGGCATCACCGTCGATAACATCCCGACCCTCTTTTCCTGGATCCAACAGATGGGCGATCTCTGGTTTCCCGTGCTCTCCGATTTCTGGCCGCATGGCGCCGTCGCCGATAGTTTCGGCCTCCTGCGAACAGACGGCGTGGCTGAAAGAGCTCTGGTAGTTATCGATAAAAATGGCATAATCAGCTACATCGGCGTTGGCGATATCAACGTCAGGCCGCCTCTGGAGGTGTTAATAAAAGAGCTGCAAAAACTTAACTCCAAATAGGAGATCAACCTATTTCGCAAAGCCAGTGCAGCGCTTTTTCGATAGTTTCTTCTATACGGGAATGATCCCAGGTTTTGATCCAGGCTGGCAATAGCTGATTTTTTCTGAGAATATTATCCTGACTGCTGCAGTCACAAAATTTGGCTAGCACCATCACTTTACCAAGCCAACGTACATCTTTGGGACTAATCTCATAATGGAGATACGCCTCACTTAATCGGGCCAGAATCTGGAGGTCGTTGAGTTTCGCAATATTATAATTCTCCATAATCGTAATAACTGCGAACCACTCCTGGTTACGCAATTTTTCATCGACCCGCTGATAGAGGTCGAGAGAGGGGAAATGCCAGTCCTGCGACCCTGGTTCAAGCTCTTTACCGGAGATAACCGGAGTTGATTTCAGATAGCCTATTAAAGGTTCCAGCTCACAGTCACCGTTCTCCATAGTTAAACCCTGCTCTAGAATGGTCAAAGCTTCATCGCTCCGGCCCAGAGCACAGAGGGCGATTCCCGAAAGATGGCAGATATGACGGGCGCTTCCATCATCGATAGTCGTTATCGGTAATCCAGCAAGGCACAAAACTACATCTTGCCATTCATTTTTCTCGATGGCCTTGGTCGCCCGATGGATAAGAGTCTGCGGATGATCTGGATATTTATGGCGAAACCACCCCTCAAGTTCGTAGGCAAATTTGAAATTAGATGTTATTTTCAAAGCTTGGATGAGAGAGATTATCTCATCAGGATTTTTATTTTCATCCATTTTACAGCTTTCAATAATGGCTATGATTTTGACTGTAGAGGCGTCCTGCAAACTCAGCACCAGAGCCAAAGCACTGGCCTTGATCGAACCGGTAGGCTCACCACAGCCCTGAATTTCGGTAAAAGATGGCAGATCATTGCCAAAAATAAAATCGGC
This sequence comes from Pseudomonadota bacterium, assembly GCA_034717935.1. GTDB lineage: Bacteria > Desulfobacterota > Anaeroferrophillalia > Anaeroferrophillales > Tharpellaceae > Tharpella. Next base: position 3,423 of record JAYEMC010000497.1, read on the forward strand.
GGCGGCGTCGGGACTAAATTCTGGTGGCTTTTCACCCAATTCAACCGTTTCTACGCACTTCCCCTGGAAGTGGTCAAGATTGAGATTGAAATTCAGAACAACAATTTTGCTGTTGGCTTCATCTGTAACAAAAAAAAGTTTCGATGGGACGTTTGTCTGGTACAAGCGATCACATCGGTTTCCCGAAAATTTAAAGGCCAGCAATTGGTAATCTCTATTTTTACAGTGTTGTCTGCTACTGTCACTGCAATAAACAAAAACCAGCCCCTTGTCCGGTAAAGAGAAAATTCCGTGGCTCATCTCACCATGAGAATTTTCGATTATTATCGACTTTTGAGGCCCTCTGTTTTCGGGAAGTATCTCCATTACGAGCTGGCATTCGCCGTCTTCCTCTTCATCAAAACCGAATTCATCCTGGCTGTCAATATGTGACAATAAAACATAACCGCTGCCATTCGGATGAGTTGCGGCCACGTAAACATTTTTACCGACACCTAAAGATGACAAGCTCCCAAGATTTCGGCCTTGTTCTGAATAAATCTTAGCGATTTGTGGTGTTGAGTCACAGGTCAAACTGGGGACAACTACCTGAAAGTTATTCCCTTTACGAACCTCAATCGGAAGACCGGGAATTCTTATTTGTCGTTCGCTGCGGTGATGGTCCAGCCGGATAATATGGCAGACATCCACTCCCCAGCGCTTGAGACTTCGGCCTCCGATCCAGAGATATCCCGCTTTGGGGAACAGACAGACATCTTCAACAACAATATTGTCATCTTTCAGCAGTCCGCTGAAATCATGCCAAGAAACAATTTCGTTCGGATTAAGTGCTAATTCAACCAAGTGGCCGTCACTGCCGTTTATCCAGAGGCGGTCATCAGCCAGGGTGATTCCCGGATAACGGAGCTCTTTGGGTGTTCTAAAAAGAATGGCTTTGCGATAAGATTGTTGAGTGAGACTCAAGATACCGACCATCAGCCACTCCCCATAACTTGAAACCGTTATGAGAGAATCTTGATCCACCAGCAAAGCACTATAGCATTGAGTCGAGCCTTTTTTTTGCGCAGCGAGGTCGTAACAGCGGGGGAGATTTTCGACATCACACTCAAAAAAAGACCACTCCACATTCAGTAAATTACGATGAGAAGCCTCTTTTTCCTGCCATAATGCGGATTCGTTTAATTGTTCCAGGGATAGCCGGTGGGCAAGATCACGAGCCTTAATGTGATCTTCGGCGCTTTCGGCATCAGCATAGCTCTTTTTCAGTTGTCTGAGGTTATCTGCCTGTTTCAGCTGCTCGAATATCTTTTTGTAAAGTTTTTGGCCGCTATCGTCAAGATCTTCGACGATGATAAGCTTAATGAGTTCTCGCGCAGCCGACAACTTCGTCTTTTCGAGTTGAGTGATACTTTGTTCCAGCAGGGCTTTGGCCTGATCGCTTTTTTCTTTTTGCCATAGTGTTTCCGCCTGACGGCGCAGTTTTCCGGCTTCAGGCAGAAAACGTAATATTTTTTCATGGCTTTGCAATCGCGAGAGGATGGCTTGCGGCCCATCATCGCCTCCGGTTAACCGTTTACGGCATCTCCCCAGTTCTAAAATTGCCTCAATAATTTTTGCCGATTTGAGGTTCGGTTGTTCGGAAATAATCAACTCAATTTGGCAAAACTCAGCTTTACCGGTTCTATCTATCAACTCTTGACGCAACGTCTTATCAACTCCGGCGAAGCTTTCTAAAGCCTCTTTTTCTGATCCCTGATCCAGAAACTCGAGGATTTTGTTGCTTTTACTCGTCTGTTCTCTTTTTTCAGTTTCGGCTTCAGCCGCCAACAATCGGAGTCCGGTTTCTTTGTCGTTTGGGCTAAGTGCTGTCAGTTTCTTTAGCAGCTCAATTTCAAAGGCAAATTCTTCTCGTTCCCGGGCTTGATCGGCACGCCGCAAAAGTTCGGATTTTTCAAACGCTTTCCGCTCTTTAGTAAAGTGATGACGGATCTCTCGGGCAGCTTCATTTTCCGGCCACGCGATCAATAATTTACGGGCCAGCTGAGCTGCTTTTTCATCTTCCTTCCGCTCTTTGGCGGCAAGCATCTCTTTTTCGAGCGGTGCCAGGTTTTTTATTTTTAACTGATGAATATCACTGATCAAGCGGTCGGCTTCCAGTTTAAGTTCCGGTTCCGTGAACGATTGCAACAGGTTAACATGTTGAGCGGCTCGTTCGGCGTCGCCGTTTTGTAAAAAATGCTGCGCTCCGAGAAGATAGACTTTTGCCGCGTCCGGGTGGTCGGTCCGCCCCAGACATTTGATCGCGCTGTCAATATCCCCGCAGCGGGCCAAAGATCTGGCCCGAAGAATTCTTATCGGCTCGCAGTTTTTAATCCGATCCGAAAGATTCGCCGAATAAGTCACCACTTTTTCATACGCCGCCAGATGATCGAGCAAAAATTCAAAAAGGTTGAGAGCTATCTCCAGATTGTCAGGAGCAGCAATGAAAGCCCGATAAAAAAAAGTTTCGGCCGCTTCGTAATCATACTCTTCAAAAGCCCGGTTACCCAATTTAAGTAACTCGTTAGCCGAAAACTCCTCTTTTATCTCCGGCTCCGGCTCAGCTTCCGCTTTTTCCCCAGCTTTCAATTTAACCAGCACGGTTTCAGCTTGCGAATCGGTCGCCACGGTCGTAACAAGTTTTCTGCTGCGATCTTCCTCCCTCCTGTCCGCAATATCATCTATCTGTGACCGAACCCACAATGCTGCATCCTCGTCGAGTTCGTGGAGCAGGGTATGGCAGGCATCCTCGGAAAAATGTTTCAACCTGATACCGATCAGCTGCGGCTGTTTTAAATCCGGCTGTTCAACCAGCAGACTGCCGCTGAATTTCTTGATTAACAGGCTTTGGAGCTGAGCTTTCTGACGATACTGTTCAGCATTTTTTCCCGCCTTTAAATTTTTCTCAGTGGGGTTTATTTTATGGATCAAGCGAACCAGTTCAAGAGCTGAAACCGCAGCCTTGCCGGAGAGAACCTCATCCGGGTTGAGATAAACCCTCTTTTTCTTCTTTCGTTTAGCCACTATCTTAAAATTCCATCGTTTGATTTAAAGATGCCGATGTTAGGCAGAAAAGCGGAAAACAGAAAAGGGATCTGAGCCCTTTAAAAAACAGACATCATAATGTTGTTCTGGTGCGACGTTAAAAGGAAGGGGTCTGCCCCCAACTATTTGCTTTCTGTTCTTCTGTTTCTTTCTACTTTCAAAACTTCCCGCTACTCATCTTTGAAAACATACTCACTCACCTGTCTCGCAAAACATTTAAAATCGTCCAAGTGTTTTGTACAAATAGCAAAGACAATATCCCAATTAATCTTTTGGTACTCATGCACGGATATATTTCTAAAACCTATAGCTTTTTTCATCTGTTCTACGCTATCCCCGGCAATCACCTTTTGCGCATGAAGCATTGCAAAGGTCTGCTTCATCGTTTGTGCAGGCGTCCAGTTATTCTCGGAAATTATAATCGCCCCCATATCAACACAGGCTTGAATAATCCGTTCCAGGTTAACCGATATAATGTCCTGGGCACCGTAATTACCGGTTAAATCTTCGGCGCTCTTCGGTGTATGCAGGACTATGCGCTCCAAATAGTGACTTATGGAATCAATCTTTACCGCAATCACATCCTTACACATGCGCTACTCCGTTTTCAAAAAGCCGGCGGCGGCGTTTTCCCCAGGTTTTTCGCACCATCGGCATAACATCCTCTTGATTATACCACAATTTTTTGAGCAATCCGGCATGAAGTATCGTTGATTTCTTCAATAAAACCGTTCCGGTACAAAGAGCCTGTTGCAGAATCACTCCGGATACCTCCTGGAGATCCACCAGGTCAATCTCAATCCCGCATGAATCTTCAAGAGCTTGAATTATCTCGTATTTACGATTCATCGACAATTCGCATTGAGCGGCGACAGCGATATCAAGATCACTGCCCGCGA
>JAYEMC010000498.1:0-7392 GCA_034717935.1 Pseudomonadota bacterium
AGTAGTTCGAGGCCGCTCATCGTCGGCATTTTAAGGTCGCTGATAACCAGATCGTAATTGGTTGTTTCGAGACTGGTTACGGCGGCGAAGGCATCGGTAAAACAGCTTACCTGGTAGCCGTTACGCAGGAGGATGATCTCAAGAAAATCACACATGCTCTGTTCATCATCAACGACCATGATGTGGAGATTCCGGTTGTTGTCGGCTTGCTCTTTTTTCATATTATCCGCCATTTATATTTCAACCCACCGCCGGAAAGCAGATCTGAGCACAAGTTCCCATGCCTCCATCACCTCTTTTGCCGAGTTGGATATTGCCATTGTTGATGTTAGTTAGCTGGAAAGTGATGTAGAGACCGAGGCCTGTACCCGCAGCTTTGGTCGTAAAGAAAGGCTCAAAGATCTCATTGGCAATTTCATTGTTGATGCCGGGGCCGTTATCACAGATCATGATTCTAACCCACGCCGGCTTGCCGTCGGCAGATTCTATCTTTTCGGGCCGATTTTCGTGTGGGGTTGGTTTGTTGCTTATGATGTCGTCTTTTGTGGTTTGGCTTGAAATCGTTATCTCGCCGCAGTTGTCGACCGCCTCCAGGGCATTTTTCAAAAGATTCCAAAATATCTGTTCGAGTTGTTCCGGGTTGGCTTTAATCAAAAAAATATCGGTATGGTAGTCTTCGTTAAAGAGGGTATGAGGAAATTGAGAACGGAAGAGAAAAACAATATCTTTGAGCAGGGCAATCAGGTTGGTGGTTGTCTGCTCTTTGCCCTCTAGGCGGGAAAACCCGAGGAAATCACTGATCAGGTGATTGAGCCGCCTACTCTCCTTAAGGACAATTTGCAGCAGTCGATGGTGAGTTTTATCTTGGGCCGGGAGGTCTTTGGCCAGAATTTCAACCGAACCGCTGATCGCGGCCAGGGGGTTTCTGATTTCATGGGCGATGCCGGCCGAAAGACGACCAATGATTGCCATTTTGCGGGCCGCCTGGAGGCGCTCTTCAATCTCTTTTAATTCAGTTAGATCCTGGAAGATGAGAATCCAGCCCAGATTGCGCTCGTGACTTTTCATTAAGGGTGTAAATGAGAATCCGAGGATAAGTTGTGATCCTTGCAGATTTTTATAGATGATCTCATGGCGTTGGCGTCCCTGATTATCGGCGGCGGCTGGGGGTAGGCCTGAAATGATTTCGTAAAGGTTGCGGTGGAGGATTTTGCTTTTTTCAAGGCCAAGGATAGTTCGACCAGCCTGATTGATGGAGTTTACCACTAGTTGTTGATCGGTGGTTATCAGGCCGGAGTCGATGGAAGCGATAATGTGCTCGTTTAAATCTTTAAACTCTTCAAGATCGCTGGTTACTTTTTGCAGACGTTTTTTTGTGTCAAGACGTTCTTTGGCGATGAATCTTAAAATAAAAGCGGTCAGGTAGAAAGGTGCCAGGTTGAAGAAGAGTTTAGAGACGATTTTGTGGGTGTTGCTGACTAGTGGTGGTAGGGGCAGGAAACTCTGAAAAGGGTTGTAGGTATGGGCAAAGATAATTACAAGGTAGAGAAACGTGCAGTAAAAAAGGAGGGTGATAGTGTGCTGGCGTTTCAGGTAGAGGGTGCCGCCCATAATGATAAAATAGAAAAGTGGAAAAAAGAGGCTGTAAAAGCCGCCGGTCAGATAGAGAAGTCCGGCAATCAGGGTGGCATCAATCAGGAGTTGTTGCTGGAAAAAACGTTCCGGCTTGGTGACTTTAGGCAGATGTCGGGCGTAGAGTATGGTTAAAAGATAGGTCAGGATAATAAAACTGTAGAGCGGGATCGGGACTGGGGTTGATTCATGAGGCCAGATAAACTCAAAGAGAATCAGGGCCCCCAACAGGAGAGTGACTAAAAAGAGGCGAAAAACCAGCAGTGGCTTTAGGTGGTCCGAGTAGTTGACTTGCTTCATATTAATGAACTACTTCTCCCATTTTGAAAATCGGCAGGTACATACCGACAATCATGGTTCCTAAAATTCCGCCTAAGAAAACCATCAGCAGAGGCTCAATCAGTGAGGTGATGGCACTGACGGCGGTATCTACCTCGTCATCATAAAAATCGGCAATTTTATTGAGCATCTGGTCCAGGGCTCCGGTAGTTTCGCCTACGGATATCATCTGGACAACCATGGACGGAAAAATTCCGCTCTCCATCAGGGGTTCGGCAATAGTTTTGCCCTGGCTGATACTTTCTCTGGTGTTCATAATAGCTTTTTCAAGAACTACATTGCCGGCCGTGCGGGCAACAATATCTAAAGATGTGAGGATCGGTACGCCGCTGGAGATCATAGTTCCCAGGGTTCGGGTGAATTTGGCAACCGCGACCTTGCGTAAAAGAGGGCCGAAAATCGGCATTTTCAAAAACATATTATCAAAAAAATAGTGTACTTTGGCGTTGTTTTTGTAGAGTTTTTTGAGGGTGAAAACGGTCAGAAATAGCCCTGCGAGAATAAATATGACATTGCTGCGCATAAAAGAGCTGATGTTGACGATGATCTGGGTTAATAGTGGCAGCTCGGCGCCGAAGCCGGAGAACATTTTCTGGAATGAGGGGATGACAAAGATCATCATGATGGCGATGACGATGACGGCGACACAGAGCACTGAAGCCGGGTAGACCAGCGCCCCTTTCACTTTTTTCTTCAGTTTCATATTCTTTTCCATGAAGAAAGCGAGACGGCCGAGGATGACATCCAGCGCCCCGCCGGTTTCGCCGGCTTCAACCATGTTGCCGTAGAGTGAATCAAAAACCGTGGAATGTTTTTTTAATGCATCAGCCAGGGTCTCACCTTTTTCGACATCCTCTTTGATGGTTGTCAAAACCTTTTTGAACTCTTTGTTCTCCTGTTGGCTGGACTGAATCTCGAGGCACTGGATGATCGGCAGGCCCGCGTTGATCATAGTTGCAAACTGGCGGGTAAAAACGACAACATCCTTTTCCGGAACCTTGGCTTTCAGAAAAGGAAGGTTGATCTCGATATCTTTCGCTTTTTTACTGACCTTGATGTCGGTAATGCCCTGTTTGCGCAGGCTTAAAGTGACGACGCTTTCGGAGAGTGCTTCGATTTCTCCTTTAAGTTTTTTACCCTGCCGGTTTTTGCCCTGCCATTTAAAGGTGTCCATTGCTTATCCTTAATTTTCGGTTAGAGTACTATATAACTACCTGCCCCAGCATCTGTTTTAACTCCATCAGATCGTTACTTTTGGCAAAGGCATCATCAATCGTGATTTTGCCGGTTTGATAGAGGTTGGCTAGTGACTGGTTCATGGTCTGCATTGAAAATTTACTCTGACCAACCTGCATTTGGGAGTAGATCTGATGGATTTTGTCCTCCCGGATCAGATTTCGGATAGCCGCATTGGGCACCATCAGCTCCACTGCCAGAACCCGGCCTTTCCCGCTACGGTGAGGCAGGAGTTGCTGTGAGATGACGGCCTGGAGAACGAAAGAGAGTTGGGAGCGGATCTGGGGCTGTTGGTGAGAGGGGAAAATGTCAATGACCCGATTGATGGTTTGGGCGCAGGAGTTGGTGTGCAGGGTGGCCAAGGTCAGGTGGCCGGTTTCAGCTACGGTCAGACTCGAAGCGACGGTCTCCAGATCACGTAATTCTCCAACCAGGACAACGTCCGGATCTTGACGCAGGATGTAGCGCAAAGCTTTGCTGAAATCTTCGGTGTCAGCTTTTACTTCACGCTGGTTGACAATGCAGTTCTTGTGGTTGTGGATAAATTCAATCGGGTCTTCGATAGTAATGATATGCTCATGACGCTCTTCGTTGACCTGGTCAATCATTGATGCCAGGGTTGTACTTTTACCGCTACCGGTCGGCCCGGTTACCAGAATCATCCCGCTCGGTTTGCGCATCAGTTCCTGAACTATCGGTGGCAGACCAAGTTCGCTAAACGGTTTAACCTCATAGGGGATGGCGCGAAAGGCGCCGGCTACCGTACCGCGTTGAATAAAAATGTTGGCCCGGAAGCGGCTGACCCCTTTGAGTCCGAAGGAGAGGTCGAGCTCGTTATCTTTTTCAAAACGGTGTTTCTGGCTGTCGGTCAGGACGCTGTAGCACATCTGTTTGGTTTCGTTTGCGTTTAGAGGGGGGAGGTGGAGAGGTTCCAGAATTCCGTCAATACGGATCTGGGGTGGACTAGCAACCGTCAGGTGAAGATCCGAGGCTCCTTTATCGATCATAATTTTCAAAAGTTCATGCAGGCTGGCCATAGAGACACTCCATTAGATGTAATCTTTAACTTTAATGCTTTTTGGTGACTACTGAGCTGCCCTTTTCACCCTTCACCCTTTCATCAATCCCGGGCCGATACTCTGAGAACCTCTTGAAAACTGGTGGTTCCTTCGACAAGTTTACTCAAGCCGCTTTGACGTAGACTCTTCATGCCGTTTTTGATGGCCATGGCTTTCAGCTCCATAGTGTTGGCCCCGTCGATAATCGCGGTTTTAAGTTTATCGTTGAGGGTCATAACCTCGTAGAGGGCGATACGTCCTCTGTAGCCGGTTCGGTTACACTCTTCACAGCCGCTGCCAGAGAGGCAGACAGCGTGTTCGGCGGTTTCCGGATCCATGCCGCTTTGGATTAAGGCACGAACCGGTATATCTTCTTTTTTACCGCACTTTTGGCAGACTTTTCGGGCTAGGCGCTGAGCAATGATCAAGTTGACGGATGAGACGATGAGAAAAGGCTCAACCCCCATGTTGATCATTCTGGTGACACTGCTTGGGGCATCGTTGGTGTGCAGGGTAGAGAGAACCAGATGACCGGTTAGGGCGGCTTTGATGCTGATTTCGGCGGTTTCCAGGTCGCGCATTTCACCGACCAGGATGATGTCGGGATCCTGGCGCAGAAAAGAGCGCAAAGCGGACGCGAAGGTTAGGCCGATAGCTTCTCGAACCTGAACCTGGTTAATGCCGGGCAGGTTGAATTCGACCGGATCTTCAGCCGTCATTATATTGTCGGAAACTTTATTGAGTTCGCTTAAGGCGGAGTAGAGGGTTGTCGTTTTACCACTACCGGTCGGGCCGGTTACCAGGATTAGACCGTAGGGTTGATGGATAGCGTCGTCGACCACTTCCAGCATCTCAGGTTCTAACCCTAATTTGGTCATGTCGAGTTGAAGGTTGGATTGGTCGAGCAGGCGCATGACAATCTTTTCACCAAACAGGGTCGGGAGTACCGAGACCCGCATGTCCATCGATTGGCCTTTGCCGAGCTTCATTTTAATGCGCCCATCCTGGGGCAAGCGTCGTTCGGCAATGTCTAGTTCCGACATGATCTTGATGCGGGAGAGGATTGCGTTTTTAAGTTTCATCGGGGGTTTCATGATCTCATACAAAACTCCGTCAATGCGGTAGCGAACCCGGAAAAATTTCTCGTATGGTTCAATATGGATGTCGCTGGCGCTGCGGCGAATGGCGTCGACCATGATTTTATTGACCAAGCGGATGACCGGCGCATCTTCGGTCTCTTTTTGGAGGATGGAAGAGTCGGGTTCTTCTTCACCCTGAACCAGTTCAAGTTCCGAGTCGTCAAAGTCGGCGATAATGTCGTCAAGCATCGATGATGAGTCGTAATATTTATCTATCGCCTCCTTGATCGATATTTCGGAGGCGACGGTGATTTCAACATTGTAGCCGGTAATGAATTTGATGTCGTCAATTGCGGAGAGGTCAGTCGGATCGCAGGCTGCGATAATCAGGGTCGAACCGATGCGGTTGACCGGCATAATGTGGTGCTTGTTAACAAGTTCACTGGGGATTAGTTCAAGAACTTCATCGCTGATGGAAAAATCTTGCAGGTTGACGGCTGGAACGCCGAACTGGACGCTCAGGCAATTGATCAGATCGTCACTTTTAAGATAGCCCAAGCGGACCAGGGTTGAGCCCAGGCGTCCCGGGGTCGTTTTTTGTTCATTTAAGGCGTGGCCCAGCTGATCATTAGTTATCAGCTGAGCGTTGAGCAAGAGTTCGCCGATGCGCCTGTTTGATTCGGGGGAAACCATTTAGTTAGTCCATTGTCGATGGCTTAAAGCAATAAATAACAGCAATAATTGTTCCATGTTTATGTGAACCTGAGGATAGTTGTTTAAGCCTGCTTTAATGTCGGAGTATACACGGCTTTGGGATTTGTATCAACCCTTTAGGTGTATTTATCAAAACGTAACTATTCAGTGTAAGTAAAAAAGCATCGCATATTGATACATTTCAGCAAATTCTGGGGACATAACCTGATTCTCCGAAGGAAATCGGGATTGTGTACCCAGGATTTGCGGGTTAGATGAATAGTTACATCAAAAGTAACAATATATTTTGTTTATCCGATGTTTTAGGTTTCTGATGAGATTATAGATGATCTCATCTCAATTATTGTTTGCGTTGGGGCTTGGTTTAGTGTTGTTGGCTGCGGTGGAATATGATTTGGGTCATCAATCATTTGCCGATTTTTATGATAAGGTGTTGAAAGATAAAGTTTTTTTATTTATTAACGAAAATTGTCTTGCCCTTACATTGTGATAAAATATTCATTGTCTATTGGTAAATAAAATAATGTTTTTTTCTTGACTTAATCATTACGATGTTTTAATTATGAAATATTGTTAATATTTTCTTAACTATTCCCCTAGGCCGGATAAAGGTCGAGCGGGAGATTTTTAGGCCTATCCCGGATAAGGAGGTGTGAGGGTGTAGGGGCGCATCGGGAAAGTCGATGCTGACTGATTTGATAGTGCGCAGTGTAGTGGTTTCGCTTTCTTACTTATATTTTTTTACTTGCGACTGCATCTGGGCCGGGGGAAACAGCCTTTAATTACCAAGGAGGAGACGTAAAAATGAGCGAAGATCGTTATCATATTAACATTTTTAAACCTAATGGTGAATTCCAGAAGACCGAAATTTCCTATATCTGGATGATTCTGGCGGTATGGGCTGCAGCTACGTACGGATTTCAGCTTTTGTTGAAGATCGTCCAGCGCAACCCGCAAGGTGAGAGCTTTTTGACCGATATGCAGTTTCTGGGCTTTCCTTTTCACTACTGGTTTACCGGGCAGTTTCTGATCATTCTCTTTATCCTGCTCTGTATCTGGTTCAATATCCTGATTGATGGTCTTGAAGACCGCCATGGCAAGGGTGACGTTTAATCTAATTAAATGTTGATCGGAAACTGTAGCGTTTCACATCCGGCTTGAGGTCGGATGTAAGAGACGGCTTGAAAAAATAAGGAGTTTTTCAATGGAAGCTAGTTTTAAGTTAGGACCAGCGATTATTTTGTGCGTGGTTCTTATCGCATTTGTCGGGATCGGGGTTGGTCATAAGGCCAAAGATCAGGATGACTACTGGGCCGCTGGTCGGGGTATCGGTC
>JAYEMC010000499.1:0-7383 GCA_034717935.1 Pseudomonadota bacterium
ATCACGAATTGATGGAAAGAGAAGACGATCTTGACGTTCAAGCTGAATTCTCAACATCATCACGACATCGGCACCGTCTAAAGCCTCTTCCGGCCTCCGACAAATTTGAATTCCGGCAATATTTTCCAGACCCCGGGGCAACATCGTCGGCGGCGCACAGACCCTGACTGTGACTCCTAAAGTAATTAAAGCCCATATATTGGAACGGGCCACCCGGCTGTGGGCGATATCACCAATAATAGCTACAATCAGACCGGATCCCAGCTTTTTGTGTTCAGAAATAGTCAAAAGATCAAGCAGCGCCTGGGTCGGATGTTCATTAGCACCATCACCGGCATTGACCACAGCGGCCCCAATACGCCCGGCAATCAGATGAGCGGCGCCAACATATCCATGACGAATTACAACAATATCAGGGGCCATAGCCTGAATATTTTCAACCGTATCGATCAGGCTCTCGCCCTTAACCACACTGCTAGTCGAAGCACTCATATTAACCGCGTCAGCACTTAAACGTTTAGCCGCAATTTCAAAAGAGGTTCGGGTTCGCGTACTCGGTTCAAAAAAGAGGTTTACCACCGTTTTACCGCGCAGAGCCGGCACCTTTTTCAGAGGCCGTTCGGCAATCTCCTTGAAAGATTCGGCACTTGTCAGTAAGCTTCTAATCTCTTCAGCCGACAGGTCTCGGGTACCGAGTAGATCTTTACGTTTAAATCCCATCTCGCCTACTCTCCCCCGGAAGCAGAAACAGAAGCAAAAGCAGAAACAGCAGAGCGCGGAGTGACCGTTACTTGATCAAAACCATCACTCTCTTCGACCCGCACCATAACCCGATCCTGCGGCGAGGCCGGAACCTCGACCCCAACATAATCTGCCGCAATCGGCAACTCTCGACAACCTCGATCAACCAACACTGCCAGTTGAATGCTTTGCGGCCTGCCAAAGTCGATCAAACCATCCATCGCCGCCCGCACCGTCCGCCCGGTATAAAGCACATCATCAACCAAAACCACAGTTGCGCCATCGAGACAAAAGGGAATCTCGGTTTTTCGCACAATTGGATGATGAGTGGCGTGCGCAAGATCATCGCGATAGAGAGTGATATCGAGAATCCCTAAAGAGAGCTCCTGACCAGAAATCTCACTGATAATCTTCTGTAAACGCCGAGCCAGACAAACCCCTCTGGTCAAAATCCCGACCAGGGCCAGTTTCCGACAATCCTTATTACGATCCAGGATTTCAGTCGCAACCCGGGCCATCATCCGATCCATCTCCTGGGAATCGCATATTCGGTTCTCATTCATTTTCGACATCGCTCTCTATCCGGTAATAGCTGCCAACGATTTCTCGATTCTGATAACTTTATCGAGGTGAGTCAGCTCAAGCAGTGCCGCAACATCATGGTTGGGTGCTGCCAGAGCCAAAGATAATTGGTGTTCGTTGAGAAATTTGTATAGACTAAAAACGGCCCCAAGCCCGGATGAATCAATCGCCGTCACTGTGGAGAGGTCAAAGACCAGATCACAACCGGGATGTTTATCGAGTTCGGCTATCACCTGTTGACGCAACTGGTCACGAATCAACAGATTGATCATTCCCGTATAACGTACAATCAACCAACTCCCGCTTTCACTAAATTCAAGATCAATTGTCTCGGCCATTTTAAATCTCCCTTAGTGTATCAGTTGCCCAATCCTTTTAAAACGTATTTTTTCTGCCACATTACCGGTCAATCTATCCCATGACCAATAAAGTATCAGGGCTTTCCCTTTAATCTGATCGAAGGGAACAAAGCCCCAGAAACGGCTGTCGTAGCTGCGATCCCGATTGTCCCCCATAACCAGAACATGCTCCGGAGGAACCACGACTGGGCCAAAGTTGTCACGAGGAACCAAGCCGGTGACCTCGGCATCAAGATAGACGCCATGCGGATCATCCCAAAGCTTCCCATTAATATATATCTTTTTCCGACGAATTTCAACTGTATCGCCGGGAGTTCCAACCACCCGTTTGATAAAATCTTTACTTTTGTCTTTGGGAAAAATGAAAACGACAATATCGTTGCGCTGCGGTTCTTTATAAATGAGAACTTTGTCGTCGACAAAGGGCAGTTTGATACCATAAATAAATTTATTGACGAGCAGATGATCTCCAATCAACAAAGTCGGCTCCATCGAACCGGAAGGAATCTTAAAAGCCTGAACCACAAAAGCGCGAATGAAAAGGGCAATCAGGATGGCAACAACAATCGATTCAGCATACTCACGAATCACGCCGCCCTTACTTTTCTTTGATACATTATCTTTTTTAGCCAAAATATTTATTTCCATATTTATAATTGAGTAAACAGTCAAACGTGTGATGGCAAAGTAAAATGTTCAGATACTAGGCGTCTGAAACCTGAGGAATGAGGCGTACAAATAGTACGCCTCAGTGACGAAGGTTTCATAGAACGACGTAGATGAATGTTTTACTTTGTCATCACGAGTCTATGTTTAAAATTGCGAGAAATGCGTCTTGAGGCAGTTCGACTTTACCCACCCGTTTCATCCGCTTTTTACCGGCTTTCTGTTTTTCCAGGAGTTTTCGTTTCCGGGTAATGTCGCCGCCATAACATTTAGCGGTAACATTTTTGCGCAAGGCTTTGACCGTTGTTCGAGCCACCACTTTGGTGCCGATTGCGGCCTGGATTGCGACCTCAAACATCTGCCGCGGAATCAGCTCTTTCATTTTGACAGCAAGATCACGACCACGATCAAAAGAGCACTCCTGATGGACGATCATCGAGAGCGCATCAACCAACTCGCCATTGATCAGGATATCGAGTTTTACGAGGTTGGCATGGCGGTGACCACAGGGTTCATAATCGAGCGAAGCGTAGCCTCGGGTCAACGATTTGAGACGATCATAAAAATCAAGAACGATCTCATTTAAGGGAAGATCATAGATAATCATAGCCCGGGTCTCATCCAGATATTTGACCTCTTGCTGAGTCCCCCGCTTATCCTCGCAGAGTTTCATGATATTGCCGATATACTCATTGGGAACATGGATTGATGCCCGCACCATAGGTTCGCCAACATTACTTATATCACCCGCCGACGGCATACTGCTCGGGTTATCAATATCAATTGTCGTACCGTCCTTCATCTCGATTTTGTAAATTACCGTCGGTGAGGTTGTAATCAGATCAAGTTGATATTCGCGTTCGAGGCGCTCCTGAATAATCTCCATATGGAGTAAACCAAGAAAACCACAACGAAAACCAAACCCTAAAGCCACTGAGGTTTCCGGTTGAAAGGTGAAGGAGGCATCGTTAAGTCGAAGTTTGGCCAGCGCATCTCTTAAGGGCTCATACTGAATTGAGTCGGTCGGGTAAAGACCACTGAAAACCATCGGCTGAGCTTCCTTAAAACCGGGAAAGGGGGTAGTAGTTGCCTCGCTGAGACCGGTTATAGTATCCCCGACTTTACAATCCGCCACGGTTTTGATCCCGGCAATAACAAAGCCGACTTCACCAACTTCAAGGGTTTTTGTATCAACCATGGCAGGCCGCATTTTCCCGACCCGCAAAACCTCAAATTCACGTTCGGTCGACATCATCTTGATCTTCATTCCGGGCTTGATCACCCCGTCAAAGATCCGGACCAGAGCAATCACCCCCTGATAAGCATCAAACCAGGAATCAAAAATCATCGCTTTTAAGGGAGCTTCCAACTCGCCTTCGGGAGCCGGAATACGCGCAACCACAGCCTCAAGAAAATCATCGATGCCGATTCCGGTTTTAGCACTGATCAAAAGCGCATCCTCGGTATCAAGACCGATCACCTCTTCAATCTGTCGTTTAATCCGGTCGGGTTCGGCTACCGGCAGATCAATCTTGTTCAAGACCGGAATAATCTCAAGATCGGCATCCAGAGCATGATAGACATTGGCCAGGGTTTGAGCTTCAACCCCCTGGGCCGCATCAACCACCAGTACCGCCCCTTCAGTGGCGGCCAAACTGCGCGATACTTCATAGGAAAAATCAACATGCCCGGGCGTGTCAATCAGGTTAAGCTGATAGATCTTACCATCATCGGCTTTATAGTCGAGACAAACCGATTGCGCCTTGATCGTAATTCCACGCTCACGTTCAATATCCATCGTATCTAAAAGCTGCGCCTTCATCTCGCGAGCGGTGACCGCCCCGGTCACCTCAAGAAGGCGATCAGCGAGCGTCGATTTACCGTGATCAATATGTGCAATAATAGAAAAATTCCGGATGTTTTCCTTAGGAGAAGCCATATACCTTTAGACCAAAACCTGTATACAAAAAAAGACGCAACGCGCCTGATTTGATAAATATTGTAAAAAATATCGTGTAAAGCCTGCTTCGCCCTCTTACAAACCAAGTTAAATAGCAGAGGTTAGAGTGAAGTTTGCTTCGCCCTCTTAAATGGGGTCAAATCATGACAATGGCCAGGAGCCCGTCCGAGAATGTCTTTTTTCCCCAGATCAGCGTTATTTTTTGAAAATAATGCTCGAAATACTAGGTGTATGTCTGCGCTTATTGTCAAAAAATGCCTTGATCTGAGAAAAAAATCCTATTCTCGGACAGGCTCCTGATAGTGACAGACCTTCGACTTGTTCGATTATCTCGACACTCCATCGTCAAGAATTGACCCCGCCCGAGATAGAGTGAAGTTTATGTCGCGGCTATTGTTTGACAATCATAGGCTTATATTTGTGCTCTTTGGTGAGTTCCCGTTGGAAGCGTTCGGCCTCTTCCAGATCTTTAATATTACTGATTTTCACCCGATACCAAGTACCCTTGCCGACTACCTGTACCGTTTCAATCTCAACTCCAGGGTAGGTTTTCATCAGTTTACTGCGCACCAGGCGAGCTTTGATCTCTTGCGCCAGTGAGCAAATTCTTACCTCCCATCCGGCGCTGTTTTCAGATAGCCGCTTTTCACTTTTAACCACCCCGGAACCCGTTTTTTTCTTTTCGACTATCGGAGCGGTTTTAATTCTAATGGCCGAGCCGCCGCTCTCTGTCGGTTTATCAGCTAAGGACTCGTAAAAAGTCAGATCAAGCTCCTTCTTGGGTGGGTCGGCAAGCTGAGCTGAAGTTTCATTGGTCATCGGTAACTTGCAGACTCCGCCGGGGCAGGAATCTGAATGAGCACCGGAATACGCCGGTTCACCGTTAACTCGCTCACTGCCGGGCATCTGCATAACCGCAACATCCGTCGGCCGGGCCTTTTCAACCATCGCCTGATTGGCACTATGCCAACGCTGATAAGATTCATTCTCAGGCAGCTTCAAACCGACAAGAACCCCGACGCCGAAAGCCACAAAGAGAAAAACAAATAAGACAGTAATATTTTTTAACTGTTCAAGCATATCACTTACATCTTTTCCGGGGCTGAAACTCCCAAAAGAGTGAGACAGATATTAATCACTTGGCGAATTGCGCTAACCAGCAGAAGCCGGTCACCGGAAACCTGCAGATCTTCGGTTATCACCTTGTTACGATTATAATAAGAGTGCAGCTGGGCGGCGAGTTCGTCAAGATAATAGGTAATTCGATGGGGCTCAAGCGTGCGCGCGGCACTCTCTAGAAGGGCTGTTAAATTATCCAGTTTTTTAATTAGATCAAGTTCCTCAGGAAGCGTCAAGGAGGCCGCAAAAGAGGCTTTATCGCAATTAGGCTTAACTCCTTCATCCTCAGCCTTTCTTAAAATGCTACAGATCCTGGCGTGGGCATACTGGGCGTAATAGACAGGATTGTCATTATTTTTAGATTTGGCCAGTTCAAGATCAAAATCTAATTGACTATCGGAGCGTCGCGTCAAGAAGAAATAACGGGCCGCATCCTTGCCCACCTCGCGGACAACCTCCTCAAGCGTAATAAATTTACCCGCCCGGGTCGACATCGCCACCGGAACCCCACCCCGCGAAAGACTAACCAACTGAACTAAAATTGCGGCAAAGCTCTCCGGTTCATGACCCAAGGCTTCAATTGCGGCTTTAAGACGGGGGACATAACCGTGATGGTCGGCTCCCCAGACATCAATCAGAAAATCGTAACCACGTTCATATTTTTCCCGGTGATAGGCAATATCGGAGGCGAAATAGGTTTTTACCCCATTGGCCCGAACCACTACCCGATCCTTTTCATCGCCGAAACGAGACGAGGCAAACCAAGTCGCCCCCTCCTCTTCGTAAAGCACCTCTTTTTTCTTAAGCTCGGCCAACGCATCATCGACCAGGCCCGAAGTAAAAAACTTCTTCTCACTGGTCCAGTGCTCAAAGCCAACTCCGAAAAGATCAAGGTCGTCACGAATGCCGGCAAGAATGGCATCAGCGGCAAATTTGGTAAAAAACTCTAACCCGGCATCATCATCTTCGTTAACATTTGCATCAACCAGCTCAGCACCCTGGTCGTCCAGCAACTTCTTGGCCAAATCCGAAAGGTAGTCCCCTTGATAGTAACCTTCCGGGATATCCCCTTGGCGCTGCCCTAAAAGTTCCAGGTAACGCCAACGCAATGATCGGCCGAGAACCATCATCTGGTTACCGGCATCATTAACATAATACTCACGATCAACCGAAAAACCGGCCCAAGTCAGAAGGCGGGCCAAAACATCACCAACCGCCGCCCCGCGGCCATGCCCGATATGCAGCGGCCCGGTCGGATTGGCACTGACAAATTCAACCAGAACCCGCCGACCCTGACCATAATCAAGTCTGGCAAAGTCCGCTCCCAACTCAATGATCTCCTGCAAGCGCTGGTGCCAGCAGGAGAGAGCCAACCTCATATTAATAAAACCGGGGCCGGCAATCGTCACTTCGGCCAGATCGGCCTCTTTGTCGAGTTCATCCTTAAGGGCTGCGCCAATCGCTCGAGGATTATCTTTCCAGCGCCCGGCCAATTGCATGGCAATATTTGAAGAGAAATCACCAAAAGCTTTTTCACGCGGCAATTCAATCCCTATTTCCGGCAGCTCCACATCCTTAAAACCACGCGCTGCTGCAACCGCTGCAACTGCTTTCTCGACATATTTTATAACTTTTTTCTTCATCGACAACCGGTCTCTTTCCCTTACTCTGAACACAAAAATACCCCCGGCGCGAACCAGAGGCCATCACTATCACTAATCAACAAGCTATAGAGTAATATTAGTCAGTCACACTATAATTGTCAAGCAAAACCAATTCAACCCTATCCCCCGTTTATAGCAACTAACGACCCTCGGAGCCTGTCCGATAATGTCTTTTTTCCCCAGCTCGGCGTTATTTTTTGAAAATAATGCTCGAAATACTAGGTGTATGTCTGCGCTTATTGTCAAAAAATGCCTTGATCTGAGAAAAAAATCCTATTCTCGGACAGGCTCC
>JAYEMC010000500.1:0-948 GCA_034717935.1 Pseudomonadota bacterium
AATTTTCGCGATATCTGTCGTGAACAGGTTAAAGGCAACAAAGGAAATAAGGAGTAGAGAAGATGCCAAAAAAACCTGAATCGCAAAAATCGGATCTGCGAGGTCTGCGAAAACCGAAACATAAATCTGATCTGCAGCTCCGGCTGGCCGAAATGCCGGCGGTTGATGAACTCCTTCATGAAGCTGCCCGGCGAGGTTTGCTGCCCCGTTTTCCCCGCGCTCTGGTAGGGGATTTGCTTCGTTCACAGCTTAAAACTATTAAGGATCGGGTGATCAGGGAAGGTCGGCCGGTAAAAGAGCTTTTCGCGGCCGAGATTTTCTGGCCCGCAGTCGAGAGCTCTCTTGAAGAGTTTCTCGCCCCCAGTCTCAAAGTGGTGATCAATGCGACGGGGGTGGTTATTCATACTAACTTGGGGCGTTCACCACTCTCGGCCGTCGCCGCCGGCCAAATTGCGGCCGTCGCCGGGCGCTACTCTAATTTGGAGTATGATCTTGAAACCGGTGCTCGCAGTATTCGCTATGTTAATGTTGAAGATCTGCTTTGTCGTTTGAGCGGGGCCGAGGCGGCGATGGTGGTCAATAATAATGCCGGAGCCGTATTGCTGGCTCTTTCGGCCCTGGCCGACGGCCGTGAGGTGGTGGTTTCTCGAGGCGAGTTAGTTGAGATCGGCGGCGCTTTCAGAATTCCGGAAATTGTCGTTCAGGGCGGGGCAATTTTGCGTGAAGTCGGGGCGACTAACCGGACTCACCTTAAAGACTATGAGGCGGCAATAAATGAAGAGACCGCACTTTTACTTAAAGTCCATACCAGTAACTATCGTTTGCTCGGGTTTACCGGACAACCGGAGGTGCGGGAGTTGGTGGCTCTGGGGCGCAAACACGAAATTCCGGTGATTGAAGATCTGGGCAGTGGCAACTTGCTTGATCTTAAGGCCTATGGTCTGCCCG
>JAYEMC010000500.1:958-7337 GCA_034717935.1 Pseudomonadota bacterium
ACAAACTCTTGGGCGGCCCCCAGGCGGGGATTGTGGTTGGGCGTAAGGATCTGATCGAGAAATTAAAGAAGCATCCCCTTAACCGGGCTTTGCGAATCGACAAAATGACGCTGGCCGGGCTTGAGGCGGTGCTGAAATGTTTTCTTGACCCGCTGACCGTGGTTGATAAGGTTCCGACGTTAAAGATGTTGACCTTGACCGAGACCGAGTTGAAAAAACGGGCTCAAAGCCTGCGCCGAACCATCGTGCGCCACTGTGGCCCCTATGCCGGATTACAGCTTAAAATTGAGCCGAGTACCTCCCGGGCCGGGGGTGGTACCATGCCCATGGTTGAGCTCCCGACATTTTGTCTTTACCTGCGGATTACGGATAAAAGTTCAGCTGGACTTGAAAAATATCTGCGCAGTCGATCCTTTCCTATAGTCGTGCGGATTGTCGATGACTGGCTGGTCTTTGATCCGCGCACAATTTTTGTCGATGAATTTTCGGAGATTGCTCGGGCTTGTATGGAACTGATGAACTTGTAATAAATCCTATAATCATCCAGTACTGTCCGGTTAGGAAGTTACAACCCGGGATATCGGGTCATTTTCCTCCACTTCTGAAGTTTATGCCCTTTAGGGTGCAAAATTTTTGTTTTTCCGGCGCTCATTACGCCAAAATTGCGAAACTCGTTCGTACCTCACTCAAACAGTCGCAATTTAATGGTGAAATTTATACCCTTTAGGGTGTTCGCTGGTAAAAACGACAAAATTTTGCGAGACGTTACGGAAAACGACCCGATATCCCTAGATATTGTCTCCACAAATTTTAAACAGGACAGTGTTGATCTTCATCATATCTTGTGTTGTCGAAGTATTGTATATTGCCTCCCCTTTAAATTGGGGATCTTTAAATTGGGGACAGCCACTGATTAAATTCAAAGCTTCAGTTTTCTTTTCTGTTAACCTTTTAATGGTTTAAACCGTGAAGAGAAGCTTATCCCCTTCAACTCCGACCTTTACAAGATCCCCCTCCTTGATCTTATTCCCCATAATCTCATAAGCCAATGGGGTTTCGAGGTAGTTTTTCAGGGCTCGTTTCAGAGGTCTGGCACCATAGGCCGGATCGTAGCCGGCTGTGGCGATGAAGCTGATAGCAGCGGGCTCAAGTTGTAGTTTAATCTCTTTTTCGGCCAGGCGTTTTTCTAAAAGTGAGAGCTGAATCGTGACGATTTTTTCCAGATCATGGCGTTTGAGCGTATGAAAAACGATGATATCATCGACCCGGTTGAGAAATTCCGGCCGAAATTGGGTTTTAAGGGCGCTCATGACCATTTCTCGCATCGCTTTGAAACTGCTTTCCGACTCCTCTTTCTGTAGATTCTCAAGAATATGGTGGCTGCCGATATTGGAGGTCATGATAATTACGGTATTTTTAAAATCGACCAAGCGGCCGTGTGAATCGGTCAGGCGACCGTCATCCAAGACCTGCAACAAGACGTTGAAGACATCGTGATGGGCCTTTTCAATTTCGTCGAAAAGAATGACCGAGTAGGGTTTGCGGCGTACGGCTTCGGTCAGCTGGCCGCCTTCATCATAGCCGATATAGCCGGGAGGTGCCCCAATCAGGCGAGAAACCGCATGTTTCTCCATATACTCCGACATATCGATGCGGGTCATGCTGTTTTCGTCATCAAAAAGAAACTCAGCCAAAGCCCTTGCGAGTTCGGTTTTGCCGACCCCGGTCGGCCCTGAAAAGATAAAACTGCCGATCGGCTTTTGCGGATCATTGATCCCGGCCCGAGCCCGAACCACGGCATCAGCGACGGCTTGGACGGCATCTTCCTGGCCGATGACTCGCCTATGGAGGTGCTCCCCTAAATGGATAAGTTTATCACGTTCACCCTGGAGTAACTTACTGATCGGAATCGAGGTCCAGCGGCTGATGATAGCGGCGATATCCTCTTCATCAACGACCTCTTTTAAGAGCCGGCCGCCATCAGCCTGACTTGTCGTAATTGCCTTTTGGGCGGTTTCGCGTCTCTTTTCAAGAGTTGTGAGGCGGTCATATTTGAGTTCGGCCGCTTTATTGAGGTCGTAGTCGCGTTCAGCTTTCTCGATTTCAAGTTTGACCTCTTCAATTTCCTTGCCGACTTCACGTAAGCTGGCGATCTGCTCTTTTTCAAGCTGCCAGCGGGCGGTCAGCGTTTTACTTTTCACCTGCCAGTCGGCGAGCTCTTTTTCCAGTTTTTCGAGGCGCTGGCGTGAGGCTTTGTCTTTCTCCTTCTTTAAGGCTTCACGCTCAATTTCAAGTTGCATGATTTTTCGGGTTACTTCATCAAGCTCGCTCGGCATACTGTCGATTTCTGTGCGTAAACGGGCTCCGGCTTCATCGACTAAGTCGATCGCTTTGTCGGGAAGAAAGCGGTCGCTGATATAACGGTGCGAAAGTACGGCGGCGGCGACCAAGGCGGTATCCTTAATCTGGATACCGTGATGGACTTCATAACGCTCTTTTAAGCCACGTAAAATCGAGATCGTATCATTGACCGTCGGTTGGTCGACTAAAACCGGCTGAAAGCGGCGCTCTAAAGCCGCATCTTTTTCAATGTAGAGGCGATACTCATTTAAAGTTGTGGCTCCGACACAATGGAGTTCACCGCGGGCCAGCATCGGTTTTAAGAGGTTGCCGGCATCCATTGAACCTTCAGTCTTGCCCGCTCCGACTACGGTATGGAGCTCATCAATAAAAAGAATAACATTGCCCTGGGCCTCTTTTACCTCTTTGAGAACAGCTTTCAGGCGTTCTTCGAACTCGCCGCGAAATTTGGCTCCGGCGATTAAAGCGCCCATGTCGAGAGAGATCAGACGTTTGTGTTTTAGATTTTCGGGGACGTCCTGGACAAAGATGCGTTGGGCCAGGCCTTCGACGATAGCGGTTTTGCCGACGCCGGGTTCGCCGATTAAGACCGGATTATTCTTGGTTCGGCGCGAAAGAACCTGGATGACCCGGCGAATTTCATCATCACGACCGATGACCGGGTCAAGTTTGTCCTGGGCTGCGGCTTGGGTCAGATCAATACCGTATTTTTCAAGAGCTTGATAGGTCTCTTCCGGATTTTGTGAAGTGACCCGTTGGTGGCCGCGAACCTCGGTTAAAACTGTCAGAAGTTTTTCACGGGTAATGCCGAACTCTTGTAAAAGTACCGCCAGAGGATCACTGGAAGCCGAGATTATCGCTAGCAACAGGTGTTCGACGCTGACATATTCATCTTTAAATTGTTGGGCCTCATCTTGAGCCTTAACAAAAAACTGGCCCAGACGCGGGCTCATATAGAGCTGTCCACCACCGGCCCCGGTAACCGCAGGAATTTTAGACAACTGCTCTTCCAGGGCTTTTTCAACCGCCGCCGGAGCGATACCGATCTTTTCGATCAGACGGGGCACCAAACCTTCCGGCTGCTGGATTAAAGCCAGTGCCAGATGTTCGGCATCAATTTGTTGATGATGGCGCCGTAAAGCTTGGTCCTGGGCTGCGGCAACCGCTTCCTGGGTTTTTTGCGTAAATTTGCTCGTATCCATAATGAGAAACCTCCCTTTATTTTTTATCGGACAGACTGCTGTTTATATAAGTTTGCCGACTTCTTTTAAAGTAGTGACAAATCCCTTGCTGTCAAGGTTTGGGAGTGGAAGTTCGAAATTAGAGGTTGATCATGGCGGCGATCTTATCAGCTATCGCCGGGGCGGCGGTTAGGCCTGGGGATTCTATGCCTAGGAGATTGATGAAGCCGGGAGCTCCGGCGGAGCTCTCTTCGCGAATAATGAAATCGCAAATAGCATCATTCGGGCCTTGGAGGCGGGGGCGGATGCCGGCCATGTCGGGGGTAAGTTTGGCAACGTTGAGTGAGGGCAGATAACGTCGAATTGCAGTTGCAAATTTAGCGTGGTTCTTTTCATTGACATGGTAGTCGGGTTTATCACAATACTCAAGGTCGGGGCCGAAACGTAAGCGGCCGCCAAGATCTAGGGTGGCGTGAATGCCGAGACCGTGACCGCCGGTCGGCGGCGCCGGATAGACCAGGCGGGAGAGGGGTGAGCTCCCGCTGTAGCTGAAATAGGAGCCTTTGGCGTAGTGGATGGTTGGGGTTGGGATTTTAGTCGAACGGCTTAATTGGGCTGCGCCCAAACCGGCGCAGTTGATGACGAGGTTAGAGGAGAAGGTGAAATTTTCATCATTAGCAGCAGTTTTGCAACTTAAAAGAAAACCGGGGCCAACCGGGATTACCTCCACAATTTTAGTATTGAAGGCGATCGTGGCTTGGGCCTCGTTGGTCTGTTGGTAGAAGAGGCGCATCAGGTTATGAGAATCAACGATTCCGGTAACCGGTGAGAGAAGTGCGGCTTGAGCTTTGACTTGGGGTTCCAAGGTTTGGCTCTCGCCGGAGCTTAACATTTTAAGTTCTTCAACCCCGTTTTCCCGGCCGCGTTTAAGGAGATTGGTCAGATACTCCTCTTCGTCGGCGGAGGTCGCAACTATGATTTTGCCCAAAATTTGGTGGGCAATGTCATGATCTTGACAAAGTTGATAAATTTGTCGCCGTCCGGCTATACAGAGGCAGGCTTTTAGAGAGTTTTTGGGATAGTAGATGCCGGCGTGGATGACTTCACTGTTACGGCTGCTGGTTTCTTTGCCGAAGCTGTCATGTTGTTCAAGTAGAAGCAGTTCAGAACCCAGTTTCGGGGCCAGTCGGGCGGCCAGAGCGAGGCCGACAATCCCGGCCCCGATAATAGTTACCTCAAATTTTTCCATTATTAGCCACGAAAGCACACGAAAAGGGCACGAAAATTATAATATTATTCTCTTATATTCCATTTTGTTGGGGCCGAAATTTAGAATAATACCGAGTCGTGTATTGGTTGCTTTCAGATAATTCAAAGTTTGGGCGATGTGTGATCCGTCAATTACTTTTGCGCTTTTCAATTCCAGAGTTATTTTATGATCAACAATTATATCAGCGATGTAATTTCCAACTACATGCCTGCTATATTGAACCTGTAAGCTGATTTGCTGTTCGCATAAGATGTCGCGATTGTTGAGTTCAATCACCATGGCGTTTTCGTAGACTTTTTCAAGAAAACCGTAGCCCAGCGTCTTCCATACTTGAATGGCAGCGGCAACTATTTCGTAACTGAGTTCGCGGTGGAGAATTGTATCATTATCTTGCCTCGTTGCAAAGGGAGATGGGAGGTTCTCTTTTCGTGCTTTTCGTGTCATTTCGTGGCCACAAAAAAATGTTGCCGTCCGGCAATCATAGCAAACAATACAGCACCTCCGCCACTTAAAGCATAATTGGGCCAGAAGAGAGCCAGGGCGGCGGCAGTCATGAGTATGGTTTCAACAAGATTGAGGCGTTTAAAAAGAAACCTTTCCATGGTACTGGTAAAGGCGATCAGGCCGATGGTCGTAAAAAACATAGTCATGATTATTTCAGTTGTGGTACCGTTGCCGAGTAGCGGCCGGTAAGCCATGACGATCGGAATAATGTAGAGCCCTTTGGCGATTTTCCAGGAGGCGAAGCCGGTTTTCATGGGTGAGGCTCCGGCAATTCCGGCTCCGGCGAAGGCGGCCAGCGAAACCGGCGGCGTAACGTTGGCATCCTGGCTGTACCAGAAGACAATCATGTGGGCGACAATAATCGGCAGTCCCAGATCCATTAAAGCGGGCCCGGCTAAAATAACCAGAACAATATAGGAGGCGGTCACCGGCAGGCCGGTGCCCAAAACCAGTGAGGCCATAGCGATAAGGATAATGGCTAAAAAAGGACTGCCGCCCGAAAGCGAGACGACGAGGCTGGAAAATTTAAGTCCTAAGCCGGTCAGGCTGACACAACCGACAATAATTCCGGCACAGCCGCAGGCGACGGAAACCATTACCGCATTACGGGCTCCGGCTTCGAGGCCGCCTAAGATATTTTTCAAGCTCAAGCGCGTCGCCCGCCGTAACATGGCGGCAATTATAGTTGAGATGACGGCAACAAAACCGGCCATCATCGGACTGTAGTTATTAAAGAGAACGTAGATCAGGATAAAGACCGGAAGAAAAAAGTGGAGGCCGTTTTTCAAGGTTTTTTTGATGTTGGGCAGATCGGCTTTCAGCATCGGTTTGAAGCCCTCTTTTTTGGCTTCAAAATGGACGAAAAAGAGGACACTCAAGTAATAGAGGATGGCCGGAATTATGGCAATTTTAACGATGTAGAGATAGGATGTATTGGTAAATTCCGCCATCAGGAAGGCCCCGGCTCCCATGATCGGCGGCATGATCTGGCCACCGGTTGAGGCCGCAGCTTCGATAGCTCCGGCGACGTGGGGCCTGTAACCGACTTTTTTCATCATCGGAA
>JAYEMC010000501.1:0-7291 GCA_034717935.1 Pseudomonadota bacterium
TTTTTTGGCGCTTACCGTGCCTTCACCCATGGCGGCAAATGATGAGCCGACCGTGGCGAGGATAAAGATAACGCTCACCAGTAATGCTAGATAACTCTTCTTCATCTGTGTTACTCCTTTTCTTGAATTGAACTTCTAAAAAAAACTTCCACCTATTACATTTATTAAAAGCTGGTTCGTAGTCAACCGCTAGTAACTTTAAATTCCAACGGGCTGTCCAGTCGCCAAACTATTAAGTAGTTGTCCAAGTATGCGGGCCGGTCAATTAAAGTTCTTCAATGTCGTTAAAAGATTGCAGAACGTATATCCTGACTCACCCCCTTTCAACTCTTTTGCCCAATTTGGCAAAGTCTATGACCGACTAATAATGAACTAATTTTAATCAAATGTTGTTTGATGTAGTGGTGCCTTGCTATAACAGCTTTTTAACATAGTTCGCACGAAATATCATTTCAACTGCTGTTTGTCAACTAATTTTTAGATATTTTTAATCTTCTCTTTTGATAATCTTAATATTTTCCGGTGATAGTGTGATCGGGATGGTCGATTTTTCGGTTATCAGGTAGGTTGTTTCCGTAGTGACGGCAGAGGCCGGAACTTGGTTGTAGGGAGTGGAAGCGTGATGGTTTGGGGGAAACGTAAGCTTTGGTTCGAGAGCGACAACCATTCCGGCTTTAAGCGGCATGGGGTTATTGTCGGAGATGAAGGGAAACTCGTCGACTTCGAGGCCGACGCCGTGGCCGACAAAACTGACTTTATCGGGCCCGTGTCCCAGGAAGTAGTCGGCCAAGCCGAAATCCTGAGCCAGTTTTTGAGCCAGTTTGAAAACCTCTCCAGACTCGGTTCCGGGTCTCAGAGCGGTTACCAGTTCATAGTTAAGAGCGAGCAGATCCTGGTGGGTTCGGCTGAAAGTTTTTGGTGGTTCGTCAAGGCAGACCATTCTCGTCAAATCGGCGAGATAGCCTTCGTAGTTGACCATGAAATCAATACTGATCGGGACTCCTTTTTGAATCAGATTGTGACCGGCGCCTTGGGGAAAGGCCGGGCTCAAGCCTAATCCGTTAGTTGGAGAGTCGAGGTAGCCGCGCCTCGCGGCTTCGCCGCCGCTTAAGGTGTGGCCGAAAAAAAGTTCACTGTTCCAGCCCCGCATCCGGACAATGCCCAAGTGTCCGAGGCGGCGGGCCTGATGTTCAAGTTCGGCCATCAATTCGACTTCGCTGATGCCGCTGGTCAAAACTGAGGCGGCGTGCTCCATGACTTGATCCATGATGGTGGCGGCTTTTTTTATGCAGGAAATTTCGTAGGGGCTTTTGCAGGCGCGTAAATTTCGAATCAACGGAGATGCGTCGCTGATTCGACAGGAGTCCGGCAGGAGGCGCTGAAAACGAGCGAAGAGGCGGGCCGGTACGACATCCATTTCAAGTCCGATATGGCTTTGGGGCGTAATTACGGCCCGCAATTCAGTTTCTAGTTTTGGACTTATTCCTGGTTGCGGCCGCAGGTCTGCGATTGGTGATTCTTGACGCGCCCGTTCCAGGCTGCGGCGCACCCAGAAAACCGGTTTTCCCTCGGTTGGTAACCAGAGAATGCCATCCTGCAGTGTGCCGGTAAAGTAGTAGCGGTCAATATTCTGGAGGATTAAAAGACCGTCAAGTTCGGCCTCGCCCAGTGCCTTTCGGGCATGTCTGAGGCGTTGCTCAATCTCTTCGGCGGGAACAAGTTTATATGAAGATGGGAGGTCGGGAGGGGTATGGTTCATAAGTTTTTCAATTCTTTAATCTCAAGAAACGTCGATTTTGCTTTCGATGTGAGCCAGATAGTCATTGATCTCTTTTTTCAATTTGCCAAGTTCGTCGAGCCGGGATTCAATTTCGGTGCTGTGGCGGCGGAGAAGTTCGGCAACCTTGGGCAGGACTTTTTTGTTGGTTCGGTGTCGGTTGTAATGATTTTCAAGTTCCGCCATTTCGCCCAGGGAGAGCCCTAAGAGTTTGAGTTTTTTAATGAAACGCAGGCGCCGTAAGTCTTCATCAGTGAAAATGCGTCTTCCTCCCTCTATGCGTTTGACCGTATTGAGCAGGCCAATTTCTTCGTAGTAACGAATGGTCCTGGTACTGAGATCGAGCAATTTGCCGATCTCTCCAATCCGGTAACGTTTCAGCGGGTGATCGTCCGCGCGTTGGGGGGGCAGGGTCGGATTCATGGTTTCCTAAGGTTAGTTATTAGGTGGTTGCGGCCAGGAGCCTGTCCGAGAATGTCTTTTTTTCCCATATCTGCGTTATGCTCAAAAAATTATCCTCGGAATACTTAATGTATGCCTGTGGTAATTTTCTTCGCATGCCTTGATCTGAGAAAAAAATCCTATTCTCGGACAGGCCCCTAGTTTGTTGTTGGTTTGCATTATGGTTGAACTTTTCCGAATGAAAACCGCTGCCCTCTTATAATTATGCTGTATTGTTGTCAAGAATTTTTATTGTTATGCAAATATGTTGAAAGTGAATAAACACTGGTAAAAAATTTCTGTATGACTTATGATAGTTGGTGGTGGGCAGCTTAGTTATATCAATGTTTTGCCTGTTTATTTAGAGGTTGACGCATTGTTTGTTTTATTTTATATCGTATAAATTAAGGTGTTTTTACTTTAAATCTAAGTTAAGTGTTTTTGTTGACAGATGAATTTTTTATAGTACAATTATATATATGTATAAAGATGTTCTGCAATGTTGGTTTAAGGTGATGGGGGTTAATCTTTTCCACTATTTAATTATTGATTTACGGATACCTGGATAGTTAGTGCGCGACCGAAAACCGCCAATTTCCTCGATTGCTGTGTTAGGCTCAAATTTTAATCCTCAGAATACTTAGTGTATGCTTGCGGTTAAAATGTTCGCCTGCCTTGCACTCAAGAAAATTGTCAGGTTTTCGGTCAGGCACTAGTTACAGCTTTTTTTGCGAACACGGGAAGGTTCTGTCCATAATGAGAACCATAAACCTTATGCTACAGATTAAAGGAGAGAGAGAAGATGAAAAAAATGAGTGTTTTGTTGGTAGCCGTCTGTTTGGTTTTGGTTTTAGCGGCCCCAACCCCGGCCGCTAAAACCATAAAAATCGGTGGTCTATTTGATCTTTCCGGGGGTACCGGTTCGGTTGGTGCTCCGTATGCTGAAGGGGTGCGGGATTATGTTCGTTATCTTAATGAAGAGAAGGGAGGCATCAACGGTACGCAGATTGAATTGCTGGATGTTGATTATGCCTATAAAATTTCTCAAGCTTTAGCTGCGTATAAAATGTTTAAGACCAAGAAGGTCGTTGCGATTCAGGGCTGGGGAACCGGCGATACTGAAGCGATGTCGCCATTGATTAAAAAAGATAAGATTCCCTATTTTTCAGCCTCTTATTCCGAGCATTTAACCGATCCTAAAGTGACTCCTTACAACTTTATGGTCGGCACCACTTACGCTGACCAAGCGCGTGCGGCTCTGAAGTTTATTAAGGATACGTGGACTGACAAGAGCCGCAACCCTCGGGTTGCTTTTATCTATAGTGACACCGGTTTTGGCCGTTCCCCCTTCTTTACGGTTAAGTTTCAGGGTCATGGTTTTCCTGGTGCTGATGATTATGCTAAAGAGATCGGGGTTGACCTGGTCGCTAAACCGATTATTGGTTTGCGCGCTCTCGATGCTACGTTGCAGCTGCTCAATATGAAAAAAGCCGATCCTGATTTTGCGATCTGTCAGGAGACTTCAGTGATGGCGACGATCTTAAAGGGGGCCAAAAAACTGAATCTGCGAACCAAGTTTTTTGCTTTGAATTGGGCCATGAGCGGTAAAATCAGAGATCTTGCCGGTGAAGCCGCTGAAGGTTGTTACTGGACTAATCCTTTCTGTATTTGGGAAGATCATGATGCGGGTGTCAAACAGGCCAAAATGATAAGTGAAAAATATCATCCCGGTAAAGTTCAGGTAGTTAATTATTTCCAGGGTTTTACAGCTATGAAGGTGATGGCCGAAGCGATCAGCCGGGTTAAAGGTGAGATCAATGGTCCGGCCATCAAAACTGCTCTTGAAGGTCTGTCTGATTTTGATACCGGTGGTTTGACCGTGCCGATAAGTTTTTCGGCTAAGAGCCACAAAGGTTCAATGGGTCTACGTATCTATCAGATTCAGAAAGGTAAATTTGTTCCGGTTAAAAAGGTTCTGTTGAGTCGTTAACGTTTAAAAGGGGAGGAGTTGCCGATGTTTGTAAAGTATTGGATGAAGAGTAATCCGATTACGGTGAGTGCCGACACTTTGGTGATTGATGCTAAAAAGTTAATGCGGAACCACAAGATTCGTCGTCTGCCGGTGATGAAAGGTGATCAGATGGTAGGTATCGTAACCCTTTCCGGGCTGCGTGAAGCTCAGCCCTCCAAAGCGACCAGTTTAAGTATTCATGAGCTTAACTACCTGCTGGCCAAGATGACGGTCAGCGAGATCATGACCCGCGAAGTGATCACCTGTCCCCCCGACATGACGATGGAAAAAGCCGCAGTTTTGGGTACGAAATATAACATTGGGGCCCTGCCGGTAGTTGAGAACGGAAAACTTATCGGGATTATAACCGAGTCGGATATCTACCGGGCCTTTCTTCATATGCTCGGAGCAACCCATAAAGAGTCGACCCGGATAACCCTTGATAATTTTCCTCAGGAGCAGGATGATATTATCAAGGTTATTGAAACGTTGGATGGGTTGAAGGGGCTGCTGGTGAGTCTGACGTTGGTTGATGACATTCCGATTGAAGGTCGGCGAGAGTTGGTGTTTCGGGTAAAAAATGTCGATGTGGTGGAGTTGGTGTTGCAATTAAAGACGCACGGCTATGTTATTTCCAGTGTTTCAAAGATAGATTGATGGCAAATGTTAGTACTGTTGACGGCCAATCTCAAGAGCTTTGAGGTTG
Source organism: Pseudomonadota bacterium (assembly GCA_034717935.1). Classification (GTDB taxonomy): domain Bacteria; phylum Desulfobacterota; class Anaeroferrophillalia; order Anaeroferrophillales; family Tharpellaceae; genus Tharpella. The sequence goes on from JAYEMC010000501.1 coordinate 4,936, forward strand.
GCCGTTTCTATTGCTGGAGAGACAGCCATCGTTTTAACGGCTTCCTGCATCAGTGCAAAACTGTAGGGGAAGGTAGGATGTTGCGCAACCCAACCACTGAAAACCAGGTTTACGGCTTTCGGAAGGTTATGGTCTAGAGCGATGGTTGTGGCTTCCAGTAGGTTCTCTTGGGCCAGGTCGGCAAAAGGTTGATCGCTGTTTACCAAGCAGGTACCGCCCGTTCGGATAAAGTGTTGGTTGCGTTTATATTCACCTGCAGCCAGAACCAAAAGAATATCGGCAGAGTCAAGCGCAATCAAGGGAGAGCGGTAGTTTCCGATCTTGACCTGGCTGGTGACTGAGCCGCCGCGCATGGCCATACCATGGCTTTCATAAGTGATAAAATCGTCACCGGCCAGCAGGGCCGCCTGGCTGATTAACCTTGAAAGGAAAACTACTCCCTGACCACCAAGTCCGGCAATAAGAAGTTTACAGTCGGTCATTTTAATGTCCTATCTCAATTCTCAATTATTTTAATCGCTCCCTGCGGGCAGATATCAAGGCACTGGCCGCAGCCGACGCAGGTGACCTGGTCGATCGTAACCCGGTTTTCCGGATCGTTTGCCTTAACCACCAAGGCAGGGCACTCAAAAGCTTTAAGACAATATCCGCAGCCGGTGCAATCGTCATCTGAAATGGATATCTGAAAAGTTTCCAGCTGTTGTCGTTCGGCGGGAATCATCAGGCAACCGCGTCTGGCGATGACTGCGGCAATACCGCCCTCCGGTGTTTGGGCGTACTGCCAGGCTTTTTTGATTGTATCGATCATTTCACTTTGTCGATAGGGATCGACAACCGAGATCTTCTCAATGCCGCACCCTTTGAGCAAGGTTTCTAATCTCAGGGCTGGTCCCTGGCTGCCGTCGGCCCGCAATCCGGCGGCCGGGGTCGGTTGGTTGCCGGTCATTGCGGTTGTCGAGTTATCAACTAATAAAAGGACAAAGCGGCTGCCTTCCCAGCGGGCGTTAACCAAGGCTGGAATACCGGAGTGGTAGAAGGTTGAATCGCCGATAATTGCCGCAATCGGCGGGATTTCTTCGTTTCCCTGAGCAAAAGTCTGGTAAAAAGAGCCGGCTTGGCTGATTGAAGCTCCCATGCAGAGGCAACTGTCTAAAGCACCAAGATTAATGCCTAATGTATAGCAGCCGATATCGCCGGCATAGATACCTTTGGGCAGGGCTTTTTTGAGGGCGTAAAAGCTTGAGCGATGAGGACAGCCGGGACAGAGACTGGGGCGTTTGCCCGGAGGAGCGGTGACGCCCTTATCTTTAGCGGAAAGTGGTCGATTATCTGAGAGGTGATTGAGGGCTGAAACGATGCTCTCCGGGGTCAGGGCTCCGGCATCAGGGATTGAACCGTCAAGGCGGCCGCAAATTTTTTTTTGGTCTCCCATTTGATATTCGATTACGGGCATGCTTTCTTCGATGACCAGCAGTTTTTGATGACGTTTAAGCAGGTCTCGACCGGCATTTTTATGTAAGGGGTAGGGCAGGTCGACTTTGTAGAGGGTAAATTGTCGGGATTCTTTGTCTGGTAAAGAGTTTAGTAAGTCTGCGGTTAACGACCAGGCACAACCTGAGGCGATAATGCCATAGGGGGCCGGGGCGCTGGTGTCGGTTTCTGCTTTTGTCGCGAAATCAAAGCGCGGGTCAGCCGCCAACTCAAGCAGTTTTTGGTTGAGTTGCTGGTGCTGTAGGAAGCGATGTTTCGGGGTTGCTGCCCAGCGTTGGGGCTGGCGAATAAATTCAGGTTGGCGTGGTTTCTTCGGGATCTCTTCCAGGTTGATGTTCTGTCGGGCATGGCAGAGGGTGGCTGTTGGCCGCAGCATTACCGGAAGGCCGAGCTCTTCTGAGAGATCAAGGGCCCGACCGGCAAAAATTGAGGCCTCTTGGGGGGTTGCCGGATCAAAGACCGGAACTTTTGCGAGCATCGCAAACATGCGGCTGTCTTGTTCGGTTTGCGAACTGTTGGGTCCGGGATCGTCGGCACTGATGACCACGAGAGCGCCGGTAACTCCGAGATAGGCGCTGCTTAAAAAAGCATCGGCGGCTACGTTTAAGCCCACCTGCTTCATGATTGCTGCACTACGCATGCCGGTTATGGCGGCGGTAAAGGCCGATTCCAGGGCAATTTTTTCATTCACCGACCAATGGCCGTGGATTGTGAGATCATGGTCACGGCCTTGTTCAATGAAGGCCGGTAGAATCTCCGAGGAGGGGGTGCCGGGATAGGCGTAGGTAAACGTGCAGCCTTTCTCAAGTAGGCCGCGGGCCATTGCCTCATTGCCGAGCATTACCTGTTGCAATTAAATTCTCCT